>DASSOY010000058.1 GCA_035700025.1 Bacillales bacterium
TGCGGCGGATTTTTGATAATAAGGCAGTACCTCCAAAAGACGAGCGCCATCGAGATGCAACTTAATGTCATGATTGCGGCAATGCTTTGAAATTTGCTCGAGTGTTTCGAAACTCGGCAATTGGCCGCCGATTTCACGCTGAGGCAGTTCCAGCAACAGACACGCAATTCCATCCCCCATGTTCACAACATCATCCAGTTCGATGACACGGTTTTTGTCAGCAAGTAAAACGGTTTCGATTTGATGCAATTCCTTCAAACCGTCTTCCTCGTGAATCTCTAAATGGCTGAGTGGATGATAAGCGACTTTTTTTGCGTTCTTTTCATCACACCAAATGCGCAGAGCAATTTGTTGCGCCATCGTTCCGCTTGGGAAAAAGACGGCGGTCTCCTTGCCGAGGAATGCCGCGATTTTCGCTTGAAAATCTTCAATCACAGGTCCTTTTCCATAGATATCACTTTTGAGTTCGCCGTCCATGTTTTGAAAAGCTTTCTTTAACACTTGAATATCGCGTTCCCCGTGACCCGCCAATCGATTTTTTGTCTGCATGTAGGATTCTTTTAAGGTATCGGTTTCGTTCATTGTGGAGCCTCCTGCAACATGATTTCTTAGGCTCATTTTACCTGACAATGCTTAAATGGAGAAATGTTTAGACGATTTTTAAAAAAACTTTGTCTCATTCTCTTTACAAATGTGTTACAAAGTGAGAGAATGGTTGTAACATAGTTGTAACGTTATTGTAATAAAAGAGGAGGATGCAAAGTGGAGGAACGTATCTATAACACAGCAGTATTAAAAAATCAGTCGGAAGGGTTTGCTCGCTCTGTTTCCCAAGAGCAAAACAGCGAAAGCTGGGAAAGAAAAGCGGGCAAGATGGATTCGCTTGAGTTCTTTTGGACAGTCAGTGGTGCAGTGGTGATCGGAGCCAGCGTCTATTTGTTGTCGTTGATATAAACATAAAAAAAGCACCTTAAGGTGCTTTTTTTATTTCAAGTCGAAACGGTCGGCGTTCATGACTTTCACCCAGGCGTTAACAAAGTCGCGCACGAATTTTTCCTTGTTGTCGTGTTGGGCATACACTTCTGCATAGGCACGGAGGATCGAGTTGGAACCGAAGACGAGATCGACGCGTGTGGCGGTGCGAACCACTTTGCCGGTTTTGCGGTCGCGTCCTTCGTAACGATTAAAGCCGGCCGGCTTCCATTCGATGCCCATGTCCAGCAGATTCACGAAAAAGTCATTCGTAAGGGTACCGAGGCGATCCGTAAATACCCCGTGCTTCATGCCTTTATAGTTGGCACCGAGCACACGCATGCCGCCGATCAGCACCGTCATTTCCGGTGCGGTCAGGCCGAGCAGCTGGGCTTTGTCGACCAACAATTCCTCTGGGCTGACCGCGAATTCCTTCTCCTGATAGTTGCGGAATCCGTCCGATACCGGTTTCAGCACGTCGAAGCTTTCCGCATCGGTCATCTCGTCCGTGGCGTCGCCGCGTCCCGGTGCGAACGGTACCGTCACGTCAACACCGGCGTCTTTTGCGGCTTTTTCCACCGCTGCGCTGCCGCCAAGTACAATCAGATCGGCCAAACTCACTTTTTTATTCAATTCGTCCTGAATTTTTTCATAGACAGAGAGCACTTTCGCCAGTTGTTCAGGCTCGTTGGCTTCCCAATCTTTCTGGGGAGCGAGCCGGATGCGTGCGCCATTCGCTCCGCCGCGCATATCGGAGCCGCGGTACGTGCTGGCAGATGCCCAAGCCGTTTTGACGAGCTCACTGACGGTGAGGCCCGAATCAAGGATTTTCTTTTTCAAGTCTGTGATTTCTTCATCACTCAGCTCATAGTCGACTGCGGGAATCGGATCTTGCCAGATCAAATCTTCTTCCGGCACTTCTGGTCCAAGGTAGCGCGATTTCGGTCCCATATCGCGATGGAGCAGCTTGAACCATGCCCGGGCGAAAGCTTCTTCGAATTCATCCGGGTGCTCGTGGAAATGGCGTGAAATTTTTTCATAATCCGGGTCCATTCGCAACGCCATGTCGGCGGTTGTCATAAAAGTAGGGACTTTCATTGTGGCATCTTCGGCATCCGGGGCCAGATGTTCCTCTTTCGGGTTGACCGGTGCCCATTGATTGGCGCCTGATCGGCTTTTCGTTTTCTCCCATTCGTAGCCGAACAGCAAATCGAAATACCCGTTGTCCCACTTCGTCGGATTAGCGGTCCAAGCGCCGTCGACGCCGCTCGTGATCGTGTCGCGGCCTTTGCCGCTGCCGTGCGAGCTTTTCCAGCCTAAGCCCATCTCCTCGATTTCTGCGGATTCCGGATCCGGTCCGACTTTTTCAGGATCGCCGGCTCCGTGCGCTTTTCCAAAAGTGTGTCCGCCGGCAATCAGCGCGACGGTCTCATAATCGTTCATGCCCATCCGAGCGAAGGTTTCGCGGATGTCTTTTGCGCTGGCAACCGGGTCCGGTTCGCCGTTCGGTCCTTCCGGATTCACGTAAATAAGCCCCATTTGAACGGCTGCCAACGGATTTTCCAGCTCGCGATCTCCGGAATGACGGTTATCTCCGAGCCATTCCGTTTCATTGCCCCAATAGACGTCTTCTTCAGGATGCCAGACATCCTCGCGTCCGCCGCCGAATCCAAAGGTTTGCAAACCCATGTCTTCAAGCGCAACGTTACCTGCGAGCACAAGCAGATCCGCCCATGAAATGTTGTTTCCGTATTTTTGTTTGATCGGCCACAACAACCTGCGGGCTTTATCCAAGTTGGCGTTATCCGGCCAGCTGTTGAGCGGAGCGAAACGTTGTGAACCGGTTGCCCCTCCACCGCGTCCGTCACCGACTCGGTAAGTACCAGCAGAATGCCACGACATTCGGATAAAGAGCGGTCCATAATGACCGTAATCAGCCGGCCACCAGTCTTGGCTCGTCTTCATGAGCTCGCGAAGATCCTGCTTCAATGCCTCATAATCCAGCTTCTTGAATGCTTCCGCATAATTAAAGTCTTCATCCATCGGATTCGTCTTTTTATCATGTTGATGAAGGATGTGCAAATTCAGTTGGTTCGGCCACCAATGTTTATTCGTTGTCCCGACTTTCTTCGTCGTTACTGCACTTTCTTCCTGGCTATTTCCGTGCGATACAGGGCATTTTCCAGCTTCACTGTCATGCATCTGGTTGTGATCCATGTGCAATTCTCCCCTTTGCAATCACTCAATTTAGAATCACCTTCAGATTATAATTATACTAAATAAATAGACGGATGAGAAGAAAAACATTTCAATACAAAAATGGACAATGGATTGTCTCGGACGTGTCAAAAGGCTGCTGTAAATCTTGGGGCAAGGATACTTGATTTGATCGTTTACATGTTTATTAATATCGATGGTTTTTCACTACATTTTATGAAAAATAAGCAGCTGCATAGAACGATATGCTTTCTATATGTAAGTGCAGGATTCTTGAATGAGATTTCACATGGATTATACTTGGAAGTAACCATATGAAAACAGCTTAAATGCGGCACGCGTCTTAGATGATAGTGACGACCTGCCCAGTTGAGTGGAGGCGTTTGAATGAAGAAAGATCAATTGGATGGACATCTCCTTTGAATAAGTTCACTTGGATCTCAGGTTGGTTGACGGAAGCGTGGGATCGTTTGGTGGCATCGGATCCAGGACTCACCCGTTTGCAGATGGCAGGTTCTGCCGCGACTGGTGTCGCGAGCGCATTGTTGATTGAGTTTCTGTTTGCGGCGCTCGTTCATGCCGAAAAAATGGGGACGATTATTTTTATGCTGCTCGGCGCCATTGTTACGATGATGGGGATGATGGCCCTCAACGGACCCAGGATTTGGCCGAAGATTCGTGTCGCCGTCTTTTTCCCTGTGGCCATCGGCATTGGTTTGTTATGCGGTGTTTTCGTGAGCGGGAATACCGATCTCATGCTAGTCATTTTCGTGGTGATTATGTTTGCCGCGGTGTTTGTTCGCCAATACGGCATTCCTTTTTTCTTTTACGGTTTCATGGGTTGGATGGGCTATTTTTTTGCGATCTTCACGCATGCAAAACTGTCCATGCTCCCGATGTATATCGTGGCAATCATCATAGGGACCTTGTGGGTGCTGTTGTTGTCATCAACATTGATGCGCACGAATCCGCCAAAAAATTTACGCCGAACACTTTCGTCTTTCAGCTCTCGCTCCCGCACGATGATTCGGGATTGTGCCGACGTCTTGCTCGCCTCAGACGAAAAACAACGGCAACGGTTAAAGCGGAAGCTGCACGCCACCCAAGTTAAGGTCTCGGAAGCGGCATTGATGGCCGAAGGATGGACGGCCGAACCTGGTGCGTTACCGGAAGATACATCCGGACCTTCTTTACGTAGGCTTTTAATTGATGTCCAACACGTGTTGGATCGGATTGCTGATGGTTCGCACACTTTGATCGCCAGTCAAAATGACGAGGTCATTGGACGAGCTGCTGAAATTACTGAACATTTGGCGCAGCGGGAGGATGCAGCGGTTAAAGCGGAGGTTGAAGCTTTCATTCAATATTCGCAGGAAGCAAAACAAAACGGAAACGTGACGAACGTACAGGATGGAAAGAGTGTTCATTTAGCCGTCATGCAATTTTCCGAAGCCGTCATGGAATTTATGAATTTGTCGGAACAATTGAGAACCGGTCATTTAGACAAAGATGCAAGTGAAGAAGAGATCGATGAATTTGAACCGGTGGTCGGGCTCTTTTTCGGGAATTTGTCTGGATCCCCCGCCATCGCACGCGAAGTTTCGGCACGCGGCGCGGGTTGGAATCCGTTGGCACGCATGAGTCTCGTCAACCGCCAAGCGCTGCAAGTGGCGGTTGCCGGCGGGTTGGCGATTTGGCTTGGACGGGAATTGTCGCCCACCCGTTATTATTGGGCGGTCATTGCCGCATTTGTCATGTTTACCGGAACCGCGACAAGATCAGAAACTTTTTTAAAAGGACTCAACCGGGTACTTGGTACGCTCGTTGGGTTGATTGCCGCGATCTATGCGGCACATCTGACTGCCGGACACATCCTTTGGGTGCTCTTTACGATCGTCGCCTGCATTTTTTGCGGGTTCTATTTGATCCGGTTGTCCTATGCTTACATGATTTTTTTCATTACGATTATGGTTGGGCAATTGTACAGCGTCATGCATATGTTCTCTCCGGGATTGCTTGTGTTAAGATTTGAAGAGACCATCATCGGTGCCTTTGTAGGTTTTATCGTGGCGCTTATTTTTGTGCCGTTATCGACGCGCGATACGATTCGGCTCGCACGCAATAATATGTTGAAAGGTTTAAGCGAGTTGCTGGAGGCTTCTGCCGAGAAACTTTCGAATCCAGAAAAACAGGTGAACTTGGATGCATTGACTTTGACGTTGGATGACCGCATACGTCAGCTGTCGCTTGTGGTCAAACCGCTCACAAGTATCATTATGAGAAGACAAAATTCACGTGTGCGCCATCGTGTGGCGCTTTACGCTGCGATTGCTAATGATGCTCGTGCATTGACGGTCGCCTTGCGTCGGCCGGATACGGCAGCGGCGGAAGAACTTTCGTCTGCTTGCACAAATTTGGCGAAAACCGCATCGCAATTGACAGAGCATGATCCATCAAACGCGCAATCAACAGCAAAGGATAAAATCGCTGAGGCTGAAAAAATTTTGTTTGGCGACATGTCCATCAAGCCGAACGAATGGGCAGTCCATCCGATTTACACCCGCATTTTGCAATTGAAACGTTTGTTGCAAGAGCTATGTGAAAACCCGGCGGACCCCTTGTAGAAAGTTTTGCGGGGGATCCGGGTCATTTTATTCCAGGAGGTGGTGCTCCATGGCGAAGACTTTCGTGGAGAAGTTGAATTTGCAAAAATATAAGCGCGTCGTCGTGCTGGGGATGCCAGAGAATCAGGATTATTTCACGGGGTTAATAAATTATGATACCGAGTTGGCAGAGGATGCCTGCGATTTGATTTTTGCATTTGTGTTGGACGTGGAGGCGTTAAAAGCGACGGTCAACCGGGTCATCGAAAACGATCACTTGGAGGCGAACGGTTATCTGTTTCTCGCTTATCCGAAGAAAGGCAATAAACGATATGAAACGTATATACATAGGGATGAATTATTCAAACACCTCGGTGCTGATAAAGAAGGATATGTCGGAAAAAGTGATTTGAAATTCTCTCGCATGGTCGGATTGGACGATGTTTTCACTGTTGCAGGGTTGAAGCGTGAGGATCGAAAGAAGAAACGGAATTCAACGAAAACGAGTCAACGGGTCGACGATTATATCGAAAAAATTGCTGATATCGAGCAAGATTTGCGGGATACGCCGGACTTGCTTGCTTTTTACCAATCGTTGACGCCTGGATATCAGAAAGATTGGGCGCGTTACGTATACAGCGCAAAGCAAGAAGCGACAAAGCAAAAACGCCGGGAAGAAATGAAGAAAATTCTTGGCGCCGGCTACAAAAGCCGCGACCTTTATCGCAATCGATGAAGAGGAACTGTGTTGTTTTCCATCTTTCAAGGTGGAATTTTTTTATTGAAAAAATCAAAAAATACTCAAAAATATGAAAAATATAGTAAAATGGAAAGGGATATGATAAAAAAGTTGAACCGGAGGTTCATACTCGAATGGGCTATAACCAGTATTTATCTGTGTTATTGATAGCGATCACATGTTGTCTCCTGTACATAGCTTATCTTGCATGGCGGAAAAGGGAACTTCCGGTTGCGCTGAGCTTGTGCATCGGAATGTGCGCAGGCGCTTTTTATTCTTTCGGTTATGCCTTTGAACTGATCAGCTCCAACCTGGACCAAATTCGTTTTTGGCTCAGGATTGAATATATTGGAATTTCAATCGGTCCATACATGTGGTTTATTATGGTGTTGCAATATACCGGTCATCGCGCACTGCTGCGAAAATGGATTTTGGTGTTGCTGGCCGCCGGTCCCGTCTTTACATTGCTAAGTGAATATACGAATAGGTGGCATCATTTATTTTATAAAACGATGGCCATTTCGAGGTCAGAAGGTTTTCCGCTCGTTTCGACGACTCCAGGTCCTTTTTATCTTCTTCATGTCCTTTATTCATACATTCTTGTTGTCATTGGCATGTGGTTGTTGAGTCGAATGTATCGAAGAACGACCGGTTACATGAAAAAACAAGTCATTTTTATGATGATCGGATCGGCCGGTCCGTACGTGATCACTTTGGTTTATTTGAGCGGCATTTTAGGATCTCCGATCGATATTTCTCCTTTCGGGTTTCTTTTTTCGGGGATTTTCTTTACGTGGGGCATTTATCAATATCAAATGTTGAAATTGGTTCCGCACGCGTTGAACAAAGTTTTCAACTCGATGAAAGATGCCGTAATCGTGTTGGATTTGGATAACAGTATCACAAGTTTCAACAAGTCAGCGAAGCAAATCTTTCGGGGTTTAAACGATCGAAAAGTTATTGGTCAATCCGTTACATACGTACTTGCCGCTTACCCGGAACTAATTGCAGCCATCGCGCAGGGAACCTCTTTACGACAGAAAATCAAAATCTCACATGACAACAACATCAAACATTACCAAATGCACGTCTCGGAGGTTTATGGCAAGGAACCTAACTGCATTGGAAAGATGGTTTTGTTGACCGACATCACCGAGGCTGTTTTTGCTGAAGAGAAACTGGTCGCCAATGCAAAACAATTAAGGGAAATGAATGCTTTTAAAGATCAATTGTTTAAGGTCATCGCCCATGATATTCGAGATCCGCTTTCGATTCTTGTCAGTTTGATGGAAATTTTGAGAGAGGAAATGGAAACCTGTGGGGACAAACATGAGGAAATCGCTCATTCCATGGAACAGCAAATTCAAAAAACATTTTCCATTGCCGAGCATCTGCTTGATTGGTTCAGGAGTCAACAAGGCGGGCTGATGTTCGACCCAATTGTATGGCGTTTGACTGAAGTTGTTCAGAAGAATATCGAATTACTACATATTCAAAGCGAGCGAAAACGCATTCGCATCCAGTCGGAGATCTCGGACGATATAATGATTTACGGCGATAAAGAGATGCTCGATTTGATCATCCGAAATCTTTTATCCAATGCGGTGAAATTCACTCACGAAGGCGGGCGAATCGAGTTAAAAGCGGTTCAAGACGGCGACAAAGTCATCGTTTCCATCGAAGATACCGGAAAAGGCATAGGACCGGACCAAGTCCACGGTTTGCTGAAGGGGCAAAAATTTAATTTAACACCTTCGATGGGGACCGCCGGGGAACGGGGAATTGGAATCGGGCTAACGCTATGCAAGGAATTTGTCAAAATCAACGGCGGGGATTTGTGGTTCGAAAGCACGCCTGAACAAGGAAGCACCTTTTATTTCTCGATTCCCGCTTCCGAAGAAAAACCGGCGACAACCCGTAGAATGAACCGGGAGGAGGCACAATGATGAAAGCTGTAATCGTCGATGACGAGTTGGCCATGCACTTAATCATTAAAAGAATGCTTGGCAAGTTTCATCAGGTTGAAGTGGCAGCCTGTTTTCAGGAGACGGCATCCGCTTTTTCGTATATCCATAGTCATCCTGTCGATTTGGTCTTTGTAGATATTCATATGCCTGGGGAGAGCGGTCTCGAGTTCGCGAAGCGGTTAAGGGATAATGATTGGGAGATGAAAATCGTTTTTGTGACGTCACACAAGGATTATGCTTTACCCGCTTTTTCCGTGTACGCGTATGATTACATTGTGAAGCCGCTTTCGCAACAACGGTTAGATGAAACAGTGGAGCGTGTGCTTGCCGAAGGTGAAGGTACAAATCCCAATCCTCACGGAACGGTTTCTCCTCTCATCGAGCCATTGACAAGACGGGAAACGGAAGTGCTTCAGTTGATGAGCAATGGTCTCTCGAATAAGGAGATTGCTGAGAAGTTCAAGTTATCGGAGGGGACGATCAAAAACCATATCGTGAACATATTCGGGAAACTGCAGGTGAAGAACCGGGTCCAAGCAACCATTAATGGCAAAAGGTATAAGCTCATTCGCTGATCCTGTGAAAGTTGTAAAAGGTTGAAGGAAAAGAGCCGATCGGCTCTTTTTTTGTTGGAACAAAGGATGGAAACCATGACTTTAGTTACATCTTTTTTGTCGAATAGGGGGGTATACTCGTATAGGTAAAATGAAACATGATCAAAATGAATGTACGAAAGAGGTTTTGTTTATGAAAAAGAGAAGGCTGCAGGTTTTCATCACTATTTTAGCATTAGTCCTATCGTTTGGATTTACCACTCAATCGCCGAAAGCTGACACGAACACAGATGAAAACACAACGCAACCAACAGGGGATACAACCACGACAGGAGATTCCGCTCAAACAACAGATAAATCAACAGACAAAACGCAATCGACGGACCCAACACAAACAACTGAAGTCACAACTCAATCAGCAGATGAGGTTGTGGTTTTTAAGGACGCTAACCTTGCCCAGGCTATTCGTAGTCAGTTGCAGCTTAAACAAGGCGAAGATATCACCAAAACCGACCTCGCAAAAGTCAATTATCTTTTTACAAAAGACATTTCCAACCTTTCCGGTTTAGAGTATGCGAAAAACTTAGTGATGCTGGGAATATCAGACGGATCCATCAGCGATCTCATCCCCTTAAAAAGCTTGACAAAGCTACAATCTTTGAATCTCTCAGGAAATAAAATTACCGATATCAGTGTATTGACACAAATACCAAATCTGACAGTGGCCAATGTCGCCGACAACCCACTGAACTTCAACCCAGGATCCGCTGCATACAACGATCTTCAGACTTTGGTCGGAAATGATGTGCGTGTCTATCATGACGGCATGGTTCACTTTACAACCAAAAAGGTGACCAAAAACGCGATTACGGTAGGATGGACCATAGACCAATCAGACGGAATGCCTCATCTTTTCACACTTTCTTTGAACGGGAAACCGGTTAAGACGATTGATTTAGTCAAAAAGGCTGAGTCCGAACATACATTTACCGGTTTGAAAGAAGGACAGACGTATGATATCGAACTCAGCACGTATTTTAATTTAATCGCAAGAGACAACAAAGTGACAAAGACTCTTCATGTGAAAGCGGAAGACATTCAACCGCAGCCACAAGTCACTGTCAAACCTGCCGTTGGCGGCCAATTGGCAACGATTGGTGATCAAAATATCGACGCAGTGAAAACAGGGGGGACACTAGAGATCGATTTGAAAAACTACACACAAGATCAAGTCAATGTGAAATTGACCGCTGCACAAATCAAGAACATGCAAGAGAAAAATATCGCCGTCAAAATCAATAAAGGAGACGCCACAGTCAGCATCCCGACCCAACTGTTGGGAGATGACCAGGACGTCACAGTAGCTGTTGACAAACTTGAGCCTGTTGATGGCGCACTTTCTGCAACCTATGACTTTACGATTAAAACGGCGAGCGGAACCATTTCACAGTTTTCCGAACCCGTTACTCTTACATTCCAAGTAGACCCGAAGAAAGTAACGAATCCTGACAATGTAAAAGTGTGGTACTATAACACGTCAACTAAGAAATGGGAGTTAATTGGCGGCACCTACTCCAACGGAGTCGTGACGGCTCAAACGCATCACTTTAGTACGTATACGGTCTTCGAAAAGAATGATAAACCGTCGAGTAGCTCGAACGAAACGAGTGCTGACTCGGGAAACGGTACCGAAAATGAACTTCCGGAAACGGCAACGAATACAATGAACTTTCTAGGGTTCGGTGCCTTGTTGATTCTTTTGGCTGTGACGCTCTTATGGTTCCAACGAAGAAAACAAAAAGCTTAACGCGATAAAAGGAGTTGTCCCAAAGTTCGTTCTTTTGGGTCAGCTCTCTTCCCTTTTCTTGATTTTTATTCCAATTTGTTGTGTGTTTTGTCGATGAATCTCAGACGCCTGTATAGATAAAGGAGAGTTCAATGGCCAAAAGAATGAATAAAATATTGAAGATCGTCATCGTGTCTCTCGTCACATCTATGACTTTGATGCCCACCTATTTAGCCAGGGCGAATACACAGGAGATGTCGACTTTAGGAGACACACCAACAGCGTGGCCAGAGGTATTTACGCCCTATACGCAAACGGACGGGACGCCAATTTTTGATCCTGGTGCTGACGTACATCCCATCGATGTTGATATCACGAGCGGGGTTGCTAAAGGTTACGGAAATTTACCGTCGATGTATATAGCCTCAGACGGCACAAATTTATTTGTGAGATTTAGATTAAAAGGGAATCCATACGACCGAAAAGGAGGATTTCTTTCTTCTGTATGGCTCATGAAGTTAGCTGTTAACGGAGTAACGAAAGCAACGATTGGATTAGATGGGAAATCTCCGCATTTTGATTATGTGTATGTGGCCAATGCCGACGGAACTAAGGTTCAGCCTATTTACATAACGCCGACAGATGGGGGGAACACAGTTCCGGGAACAAGAATTACCGAGGCGGAGAACAGGCAATACTTTTTGGACTTTCAAGTCCCCATTCAAAGAATAATAGATGTCGCCCCTGAAGTGACGTTGTCAACACCGATGCAGTTCTTTCTTGGAACCTCAAAAGCTGCCAATTTGACCGTGATCAACAAAGAATGGATGGATACAAACAGCAGTGATGGAGAAAAGGTTAGTTTTAACGGCTTGTCTGAATGGATTTTGGATCAACAACCATTAACGGTCGTCATCAATGGCGGTGGCAGTAAGGAATATAATGCAACCACAGGTTTTACGTTGTCGGGAATGACTTCACTGGAAAGCGGAACGGCCACGGTTGATATTGATGGAACTACGTACATGGCAACCATTGAAAGCAATAATTGGCATTTAGATTTACCTGAATCCGTCTCGGGTGTAAATGGTGTTTATACGGCGACCGTTACCGTCTCGGATTTGGGAGAGACAGCAACTGCGACACAAGAAATAACGATTGATACGGGTTCGGACGGGTTAATCACCATTGACGGAGGGGCAACGGCAACGACGAACAGCGTGAATCCTATAATAACCGGAACCGCCGGTGGAAGTAACGGTTCCAAGGTTCAATTGTTCGTTCACAATCAGGCCGATGCCACGAACCAGAGTGATGTTGAAGGAAGTGCAAATGCAAACAACGGAACATGGTCGACCAGTGTCGCTTTGCCTAATCCTGTCGATGGACAGGTGTATACGTTAGTTGCTAAATACACCAACAGCAATGGCACAACAACTCTTGCAACGACAAGTCAAGAGTTAACCTATCAATCTACGGCGGCGTCAGTTTCTTTTCCGACGGTCGGTATTGATACTGTCACTGGAGATGCCATTCCCAACATTAAGGGCAGCAGTACCGGAGCTGATCAAATCGAGGTGCAAATCGATGGTGTAATTGTTGGTATTGTTACTCCTGCGGCAGGAGGTTCGTGGAGTATATCGCTTGAAAAGCCATTCGCAGAAGGTTCTCATGAAATAAAAGTGATTGCGAAAAACAGTTATGGAAGCGCAACAGCCAAAACGACGTACACGATCAGCAGTACGGCCATCAGTATCGACAACGGAACGGCCCTGGTGACGAATGACAATCAACCGACCATTCAAGGGAATACGAATGCTCCGGATGGAACGATGATAACTGTAAAAATTGGGAGCGAAACCTATCAAGTAAAGGCATTGAACGAAAGATGGGTTTTGGAATATCCTTTGGATCAATATTTACCTGACGGCACTTATCCAGTAACAGTCACGGTTGGTGAAGCGAGTGCAAACCAGACGTTAACCGTTGATACATCAACATTTGTTACGATAACCAAACCAAGCGATGGGTCATCCACATCGGAGACGAGTCCCTTATTATCGGGGACGTCTGAAAAAGCAGCAACGGTTGAACTGATTTTAACAAATACGGAGGGCAAAGCCGCCTTTATAAAAAATGTAACCGCTGCTCAAAATCTTTTGGATCCCAATAAAGGGGATTGGATCGCTGCTTTAGCAGATGGTTTACCTGTAGGGACTTACACTTTAACAGCAACGGCTTCCGATAGAAATGCCAACGAGGCGGTGGAAACGAGTTCATTTACGATTACGTCAACAAAGATCAGTATAGCAAATGTTGATCCTGTGACAGCCACAGTGTCGAATGGGACGAGTGAAGCGGAAGCGAAGGCAGCGCTGGGGATAACGGTGGAGGTTACTTTAGAAAACGGAACAAAGCTTGAGGTGCCGATTACTTGGAGTACCGAGGCTACCCCGAATTATGACGGCAGCACAGCCGGAGATTATGTGTACACGGGAACGTTCGGGACGTTGCCGGAGGGCATAGACAACGCGGGGAACGTGGCGGCGCCGACGGGAACGGTGACCGTCGGAGCGCCAGCAAAAGTAAGCATTCAGAGTGTATCAAATGTGAAGAAAGTCGTCGCAAACGGGACAAGTGAAGCGGAAGCGAAGGCAGCGCTGGGGACAACGGTGGAGGTTACTTTAGAAAACGGAAGCGCGATCTCGGTTCCCATCACTTGGAGTACCGAGGCTACCCCGAATTATGACGGCACCACAGCCGGAGATTATGTGTACACGGGAACATTCGGAACGCTGCCGGAGGGAATAGACAACGCGGAAAACGTGGCGGCTCCGACAGGTACGGTGACTGTGGAAGCACCACAAACGGTAAGCATTCAGAGTGTGTCGAATGTGAAGAAAGTCGTCGCAAACGGGACAAGTGAAGTGGAAGCGAAGGCAGCGCTGGGGACAACGGTGGAGGTTACTTTACAAAACGGAAGTGTGATCTCAGTTCCCATCACCTGGAGTACAGATGCCTCACCGGAGTATGATGGTAACACTGCCGGAGATTATGTGTACACGGGAACGTTCGGGACGCTGCCGGAGGGCATAGATAATGCAGAAAACGTGACGGCGCCGACGGGAGCGGTGACCGTCGGAGCGCCAGCAAAAGTAAGCATTCAGAGTGTGTCGAATGTGAAGAAAGTCGTCGCAAACGGGACGAGTGAAGCGGAAGCGAAGGCAGCGCTGGGGGCAACGGTGGAGGTAACGTTAGAAAACGGAAGTGTGATCTCAGTTCCCATCACCTGGAGTACAGAGGCCTCACCGGAATATGACGGCAGCACAGCCGGCGATTATGTGTACACGGGAACGTTCGGGACGCTGCCGGAGGGCATAGACAACGCGGGGAACGTGGCGGCGCCGACGGGATTGATTACGGTATTAAAGGCGTTGAGCAGTGAAAAGCAAATTGTTTCAACAAAATTTGGAGAGGTCGATGCTGCAAATAATGTAACAGGTGTTCCAGCCGGAACCCAAGTCAGTGATTTTCTAGAAGGTCTCATGGTTTCAAAAGGTACAAAGATCGAAATGGTAAATAAAAACGGCGTAATCGTAGAAAATCCTGAAATAACGGATGTAACGGGTGATATGATCATTCGTATTAAAGCTGGAGATGGCAGCGTATCCGAACATTCCATTTCAATCGTTTGGCCGGTTGTGCTTCAATTAACCTCCGATCCGAAAAGCATTGTTGGGGATGGAAAATCACAGGCGACTTTAAAAGCTGTTTTACATGATTTAAACGGGAATCCCATTTCTCACGTGGAAGTTCAGTTTGTTGCGGAAGTAGGGACATTGTCAAAGGAAATGGTGGAAACGAATCATCATGGCGAAGCAGTGGCGACCTTAACTTCTCCGCGAATGATTGGAACGGAAGCCATCACTAAACATGTCAGAGTTATTGTAGTTGACCCGGTCAGAGGCATATCGGCTAAGGATGAAATAGCCATTCATTTTCAACCGCCAATCATTGTTGGACAAGTTCTGGATGCCAATGGAAAGCCCATTGCAAATGCAACTGTCTGGATTATGGTCGACGGTGAAAAAATAAAGGCAGTCACCAATCGTAACGGTAAGTATAGGATTACCGTCCCTCGCAGTGGAGATTACACGGTTCATATCAAGGTAGCAATGCTTGTGGACGGACAAGAGGTCATCTCCACTTTTACTCAACAGGCAGAAGTAAAGTCGACGGGACAAAGTGAGCTATACAAACCGGACCGAAAAGTGAGCGGACAACTTTTCGTGAATACGAGAAATCATCAAATCAAAACCACTCAAGAAATGTTTCCTGACGGGAAATTATCTGTCCATGTACTAAATGATCCAAATGGTCTCATTCAGGCAAAGATTAATCAGGCTGGGAAGTATGAATTAACAGGTTTTGAACCCGGAAAAACTTATCAAGTGGTTTTCAGTATTGAAAAGAATGGAGAAAGTTTGGCAGGTAAACTTTCTGAAATTACAGTTGGGACGGACGGTCAAATCGTCGTTGTGAATGAATTAATTGATCCGTTTGGCATTGTCACAGATTCGAGAACCGGTGATCCTATCCCAGGAGTTACCATGAAGATCTACTGGGCGGACACCCAATTGAACAGGGACAAGGGTCACACACCCAACACTTTGGTAGAACTGCCAACGTTGGATCACTTTCCGCCAAATCAAAACCGTAATCCGCAAATCACAACGGAGGTGCTAAAGAGTCATCTAGGGGTTGGGAACTATGCCTGGATGCTTTTTGCAAACGGTGATTATTATATCATTTCCGAAAAAGATGGATATACCACCTATGACAGTCGTCAAGATCTAAAAACGGATACTCAAGTTGGGGATAGCTGGATTCGAAACGGGACTATTCATATTGGACACACCATGATTCGTTACGACATTGCAATGAATGCTTTGCATTCGCAGCCTTCATCTACTCAAACCGATGAGCCGAAAGAAGCAACGGTTAAAGAAATCGATACTCCGCAACCTCAAGACGAAGGAACTGCGAATACGGAGATCGGAAAGATGGAAAATAAAGAATTGCCGAATACAGCCACTCGTTTGTATGACAGACTGTTCATCGGTTTAGTCATGATGGGTTTAGGCATTTTATTGATCGCTTTAAAGGGTCGAAAAGCCGAAGGAGAAGAATGAAAGATGAGCATGCCAAAGAGTCTTATCACTATGGATGAAAATTTTATCAAACAAATTAGAGGGTGATTGAATGGTTTGGGGGAAGAGAAGCAAGCTCTCGTTCACTAAAATCTTCTCCCTCCTTCTTTTATTAGGAGGGAGTGTGTTTCTCGTATTGGGGATCACCGGAATCTGGACCCAGCATGTTTCCGTGGGAAAATCGTTGCAAGAGGCAAAAACGATTACCATGGTAAATTCCCCGCGTCCTAAGGCGGAAATCGAAACGACAGTAGATACTTTTGTTCCTAAAATCGGTCAGGTGCTAGGCTTGATAAGCCTGCCCAACGACAAAAAGTTACCGATCATTCAAGGGACCGAAACGCCCCAATTAAAAAAAGGTGTCGGTCATTACTCGAAAAGCTCTTTTCCGGGACAAGGGAGTCAAGTGATTTTATCAGGGCACCGAGACACGGTTTTCTCCCATTTAGGGGAATTGAAAAAAGGGGATCAAATTAGGGTTAAGTTACCGTACGGATCCTTTACTTACACCGTAGACCACACAACAATCGTCATGGCTGACAACCAGGAAGTCATTCATCCTACCGACCGGGAAGAACTTGTATTGACCACGTGTTACCCCTTTTACTATATTGGCAATGCGCCGAAACGATATATCGTTTATGCTTATCCGGTAAAAGATTAAGTCGATTGTCGAGAAACTGAAAGAGGGCGTAAAAAGCATTATTGAAGCGACGTGTAGAAGTTGCCGAAGAAAAAAAGTTGGCCGGATTAAATGGTAAGGCTGCAAAACGGTTTGAAATATCCATCGTCAGAACTCGTAAAATCATGGGACCCGAAAGGGCTCTTTTTTTTAGAAGGCTGTTTTCCAGTGTTATCAATCTACTAGACCCTCACCGATATACTTAAAGGTATCCTTATCAGCATAAACAATCATATTATTTGGACTTCTGGATTTATCGTTTGTTGGAAAATCAATCGCATAAACTTCTTTTCCTTCGTATGCCTTGTCCTTAACTAGATTCATCATATTCTTTCTTAAAGTTACTGTTGATACCTTACCGTCTTCCCAAGTGCCGTTAATGCGTTCTTTTTGCGGTTCAGATAGTTGCCCCCAAACAACTTCTCTTACATCCTTTTTAGTATTGCTTTGTTCTTGGGTATAATCAGTATTTGGGTCCGCATTATTACTTTCTTGTCCGTTTTGATTAGAACAAGCGAATAATCCTAATAAAAGAAATGCAGAAAAGGCTAAAAAAGGAATTTTCTTCACCCGATAATCCCCCCTTACGGAATTAGACACATTACCCTCTTTAAAAGTTTCAATACAAAGTCAAAAAGTCTTTATTTTTCTTAGACGGAAAAAAAGAGCACTTCGCTTGAAGTGCTCTCTTGTATGTTCACCAATTACCATTACTTGCTGTGTTTCCTTACTTGCCGTGCTTTCCCTGATCATGAGGGACTTCCACAGTTTGCGTTACGGATGTGCTGTTGCCGGCTTTATCGGTAACGGTATACGTAATCTTGTAAATTCGACCTGTGCCCTTTCCTAAACGTTCGGCGCGCAAGGCAAACGTTGTATCGTTCGTACCAAAGTCGGCGTTCTGGATATCGTTTGCTTTGTCCCCGTTGTTGACTTGATCGGCTTCATTGCTCGTAATTGAACGGAGAACAACGGAAGCCACACCTGAACTTTCGTCATCGGCATCTACCGATGCGTCAATCGGAACCATTTTATGATTCGGAGACCACAACATTGTTTTACTGAGATCGACCGAGAGCGTCGGAGTCGTTTTATCGAGTTTTACGGTTATTGTATGGCTCGCCTCTTGATTTCCAGCTTGATCGACACTGTAATACTTCACTGTATGAACCCCTTCACTATGAATCGATACGGATGTACCGGTTTGAAGGTCACCGTTGTCAATAGTGTAATACGTTTGAACTACCCCAGATTCGTCGTCGCTTGCTGATAAATCAATGGAGAAATCATGGTTTTGCCAGCTTGTTGGCGCATTATCCGTTGTCTCGGGAGCTGTTTTATCAAGTTTAACGGTCACCGTATGGCCCGCCTCTTGGTTCCCCGCTTTATCAACACTGTAATAGCTCACTGTATGGACGCCTTCCGTATCAATGGAAACCGATGTACCGGTTTGAAGGTCCCCGTTATCAACAGCGTAATAAGTTTGATCAACGCCGGATTCGTCGTCGATTGCCGTCAAATCAATCGAGAAATCATGATTTTGCCATTCCGTCGGCGCATTGTCAGTTGTTACAGGGGCTGTCGTATCTTTTTCGATCTCTTTGATTACATCATCAAAGTCGCGTTCATCTAAACTCGAATAATAAGTAAATGTTTTGCTTTCTCCAGGAGCGAGTTGACCTGAGTCCCAAGTCATTGTGATAGCAATGTCGCTTGTAATGCTTTGTCCCTTTCGTGTTGGTGCATCATAAGCTCTTGGGTCATAAGGGTTCGTATTAAGAAAACCAAAAATAGAAGCTCTTGCTGCTGGATCGTTTGAGTAGAAAAAGAAAGGCGCCCTCGATCCAGTCATTTGATAGTATCGGTCATTGCTTTGTGCTTCTGCTTTTACAACCGCTTTGCCATCCTCAGCAACGGTTTTCGTAACAGTATTGACTGTTGTAAAACCAGTATAACTGCTGCCGGCGAAAACGGTATTGTCAGGATCAAAAGAGCGCATGTAACGAGCGCTGTCCCATGTTTGAGCGGTTAAATTCGTAAGCGTTACTTCATTCCGATAAAATTTGTCGTTAACATTAAAACTGATCACTTGTGAGACTTTCATCCTGCTGGACCAAGTGGATTCGATATTTGCTTTGAGCAGACCTTCTTCGATCTTGGACTCATTCGTGACAGTGGTCGGCATATTTTTGGATCGCATTAAAGCACTGTTTGAATTTGTGTAAATCGCTCCGTTTACTTTATAACCTACAGCAAAACGTTCTTCTGGAGTGCCTGGCAAGTAATAATCAATCGGGAGATCGTATCCTTTTCCATATCCGTCAAAATCAGCACTCATGCCAACCCTGTAACTGCCGTTGGTCCCGCGGAAATGGCTCGGTTTTGGGCCTTCAGTGCCTAAATCCCCCCAGTTGCTAATGCCTAATTCGATATAGTTACCGCCGAGAAAGAGCTCCGTTCCATATGCTCCGCCATATGCAGCACGTGCCCCTGGTGCATTGGGATATGCTGAAGTGCCATCATCCGCGTTGGCTGTATGGGTGGTAGAAACACTCGTTAAGACGCCTAACAAAACCGCCGTCAGAACAGCCAAATTTTTTTGTAACCGTTTACCCATTGTTTTCCTCCTTTTTATACAACACAACCAATGTCCTTGCCCTTGTTCCTGTTGGACACTCCCCCCAGCATGTTTTGCCTGCCCGACAGTTTTGTAATGAGCAGATGGTAAAAATAGGAAAATAATCATTACTTGTTGACTAACTTATTAATGGTTCTTTTCTACTATATTTCTTTGGGGGTTGATTTTGATGTATCAAAAGTCATGGTTTCATAAATGTTTATTTAAGTTCGTGATTTGCGTTAAAATGGAACATTGAGATAGACGTATGCGATAATCAATAGCATAATAGAATGAATTAGAGGATTTTGTAGACGGGGAAGTGAACGATATGTTGTTGTGACAAGTCTCATTTTTGCAGTTGAAGCACATGTAATAGCGTTTCTTAGTTTCATGTATTGTGGGCTGTCCATTCCTGCAGTATTTTCCTCCTTCAATTCGTTTCATTTTTCAAAAAAAAGGGTAAGTTTAAAAGAATAATCATTTTGATATCGATAAATTTATCGGAATGTTCAAGAAATAAACCCCTCTGAAAAGCTTCCCATCGTTCAAATTTCGAATCTCCAATGGTTTTAAGCATGTGGAAAGATTGAGGAACATGTCACTTTAGACAAGTGATCCCGTTCGAAATAATAAAATAAAAATAAGGAGGTTTGGCGGTATGCTGACAGATTACGTGGTTCGCCATTAT
The DNA here is from genome assembly GCA_035700025.1 of Bacillales bacterium. NCBI lineage: Bacteria > Bacillati > Bacillota > Bacilli > Caryophanales > Caryophanales bacterium. The sequence continues at coordinate 20,039 of DASSOY010000058.1, forward strand.
TTTGATGAAATGATGGAAACTAAAGGTGTTCCGAGAAAACATTATGATTTGTTTTATACGAAAATCAATGAGATGTCAGCGAAAGAGCTGAAAGAGCGTTATGATCTCGCACAATCCGATTTTCTTTTCAACGGGATTACGTTCACGGTTTATTCAGGAAATGAGGGAATTGAGCGAACGATTCCGTTTGATTTCGTTCCCCGGATTATTCCTCAAGACGAGTGGAACGAGTTGGAAGTCGGATTGAAGCAACGTATTCGGGCATTGGATGCTTTTCTCGAGGATATTTATCACGATGGCCATATTTTGAAAGACGGCGTGGTTCCGCGGGATTTGGTTGTGAATTGCCCGCATTTTTTTCACCAGATGGTCAACACGAGATTTCCACGAGGAAAACATATTTTCATGGCCGGCATTGATCTGATTCGCGATGAAAATGGAAACTATCGTGTCCTTGAAGATAATTTGCGAAATCCGTCCGGGCTTTCCTACGTTTTTCAGAGCCGTTTTGTCATGCGGAAGACGTTTCCGGAATTTTTTCAAAATTATTCAGTTCGGCCGCTGGAGCAGCAGTTTTCCGATTTACTCGCCTCGCTGCAATATTTTTCCCCCGACGGAACGATAGATCCGAAAGTGGTGTTGCTGACGCCGGGCATATACAATTCCGCTTATTACGACCATATGTTTTTGGCTCAACAAATGGGAATCGAGCTCGTCGAAGGACAGGATATGCTTGTTTCCAATCGGAAAGTTTATATGAAAACAACGAAAGGACTACAGCAAGTGGATGTCATCTATCGAAGAATCGATGATGAATTTATCGATCCACTTGAATTCCGCGGGGATTCCTTGTTGGGTGTGCCTGGGTTAATGGATGCATATAGAGCGGGAAACGTCTCGGTTTTAAATGCGATCGGGAACGGTGTGGCCGACGACAAAGCGGTCTACCATTACGTTCCTGACATGATTCGTTATTATTTGAATGAAGAACCTTTAATTCAAAATGTTGAAACGTATTACTTGAACGACCCTGACGTAAGAGCCTATGTTTTGGATCATCTTGACGAACTTGTCGTCAAGCAAAAAAACGGTTCTGGAGGCTACGGGATGTTGATTGGTCCTCATGCGGAGCCGGAAGAAATTGAGAAGTTTCGCCAACTGATCAAGCAAAATCCAGATACTTTCATCGCCCAGCCGACCATCAAGCTGTCCCGGTCTCCATCCTTTCAAACCGATCGATTTAACAGCTGTCATGTCGATTTAAGAGCATTCGTGTTTAACGGAGATGAACCGAAGGTGTTTCCAGGAGGTTTGACGCGCGTCGCATTGAAAAAAGGATCGCTCGTCGTCAACTCTTCTCAAGGCGGCGGTGTAAAAGACACATGGGTGCTGCATGATTAAATTCAGCGGGGGGGAAAGCGAATGTTAAGCCGGGTTGCCAATTCGTTGTATTGGTTGTCACGAAACGTTGAGCGTGCCGAGAATAACACGCGCTTGATCGAAATGAAATGGATCAGCTTGTTGGAGAACGTCGATAAACATTCGAAGGACGATCAAAACTGGTCGGACATGGTTCAAATTTGCGGAGATCCGAATCTATTTACTAACCATTATGCGGATATGAATGCCGAAAACGCATTAGATTTCATCACTTTTTCCGATAAGAATGGCAACTCCATTTTGAAAAGCATCCAGATCAGCAGGGATAACGCCAGAGTGATTCGGGAAATCATTCCGCAAGAATTATGGGAATTGATCAACACGTCTTATTGGGATATTCGGCGAGCCTCCGAACAGAACTTAAATAAAGAAAATATAACGGACTTCTTGAAGCGGGTCAAAAATCAGTCATTGCGCCTTCAAGGCATCATTGAAGCCACGATGCCGCGTGACGAGGCTTATTTATTCATCCAAATGGGTAAATACTTAGAACGCGCGGATAAGATGGCCCGTATTTTGGACGTGTATTACCATCGCACAAATACGGCGCAAGCCCATCAAAAAATTGTCGATTATCACCATTGGTGGGCTGTATTGCAATCGGTCAGCGGCCATGACGCTTTTTTAAAGAAACATCGGTCCTTTATCAACGGGGAACGTGTGATTTATTTTCTCATTGTTGATCCTGTCTTTCCGCGTTCCATTTCTTTCTGTATGGATCGGCTCATGGAGGCTTTTATGGAACATGAAAACGGTGAAGTGCATGCCTACTCCTTGGAGTTGTACCAATTATTAAATCAATTAAAAGCGGATCTTCTGGCGTTTTCGGTCGATCAGCAGCCGTATGAAGAGTTGCAGGGTTTCTTGCATAATTTGCGAAACCGCTTTAATGAAATTGGACAATTGATTCTCAAAACTTATTATTTGGGAGCGCTGCCGGCATTATGAAATACGAGATTCGTCAAACCAATCATTTTACCTACGAGGGATCAGTGAGCCACAGCATTAATCAATTTCGCTTGAAACCGATCGAAGACCATGAACAAAAGTGTCTTTCTTTTGACGTGACCATTGATCCGGAAGCAACGTGCTATATCCATAACGATTATTGGGGAAATCACGTAGAGACGTTTTACATTTGGGAATCCCATGACAAGTTAATGATCGAAACGCATTCCGTCGTCGAAGTATGTAAAAAACAGATACCGCCGTCTCCTTCATTCAACGAGGAGATGCTGCAGATGTTTGATTCGGATGCTTTTAAACAAGAGTATGCCGAATTCTTGGTTCAAACCGACTATACGACGATTGACCAGGCGAAAATCGAAGCCGTAACGGACAAAATTTGGGAGCAATCCAAAGATCCGCACGACTTTGTTAATCGAGTCAATACGTATTTATATGAGACTTTCACATATGTGCCGGGTGCAACGACGGTTGAAACGAAGGCAGAAGAGGTGCTGAACAACGAAGAAGGGGTTTGCCAAGACTACACGCATGTGATGTTGGCACTCTGTCGGCATCGTGGAATTCCAGCTCGTTACGTCAGCGGTTATATTTATGTCGACGAAAACTCAGCGATGCGTGGTGATGCCGCGACACATGCTTGGGTGGAGATTGCCTTACCTAACATTGGATGGGTGGGCTTTGATCCGACAAATAACGTTATCGCTAAAGACCAGCATATACGCCTGGCTGTTGGCCGGGATTATCAAGATATCGTGCCGGTGAAAGGCATTTATATCGGCGGAAAGCAACACCTTCAAGTCGGTGTCAGCGTGAAAAAAATCGATCCCCCCAATGAATCCGGGTCTTCGCAGGATTTATACTTCGTGAGAAAAAACAAGGAACTTCCTTAAGCGGAGGTTCCTTATTTGCATGCTGACGAAAAAATCTGTCATTTTTGATCAAGTTCCCTTATAATGGAATGAAAGGAACGTTGGAGGAAGGTGAAGCACTTGTACGTACTCGAAAAACTGTACAATTTAACGGAATACATTATGGCTTTCGCGTTTATCATCGGGATTCCCTCGGTCATGTGTTTCAATTTTTTCAGGAAAAAGAAGCTGCCCCCCAACAATTACACACCGTATGACGATATGCTCGAAGGAAGAACGCCTCGTTCTCGTTCGGAGTATCGGTCGAACACTGCGAATCAAGCGATCTATCGCGATAAGGACAGTTAAGGCAAGTGGGTTTTAGAATAAAGCAGGGAAACGTACCCAATTTATGGGTGCTTTTTTTATGGATACCGGCAGAAAAATGAAACTTTCCAGCAGCCTAAGTCCCTCTAATGGTCGAAAGGAGGTCAGTGATGGAGCAATGGAAGCTTGTTAAAGAAGCGAGGAAGGGGAACGGCGAAGCTTTTCAACAACTGCTTGAAACACACAGCGAAAGGCTTTACCGCACCGCTTACCTATATACGGGGAACCGCCAGGATGCACTCGATATTGTTCAAGAGACGGCCTATAATGCTTTTCGTTCGATCGGTCAATTGAAAAATCCAAAGTACTTTCTTACCTGGATCACCCGAATTCTCATTCATTGTGCGTATGAAGTTTTGGACAAAAAGAAGAAAGAGCTGCCGGTGGACCATTGGATGGAGCGGCAAATGGAAGACGGCAAACAGCCGGACCACGCTCATCGATTAGATTTGGCAGATGCCGTAAACCATTTGAAAAGGGACTATCAAACGGCCGTTGTCCTTTATTACTATGAAGATTTGAAAATCAAAGAGATTGCGGCCATCATGGATGTCCCGGAAAATACGGTGAAAACGTATTTGTCTCGGGCAAAACGCGACTTGAAAAGAAGGTTAGGAGGGGCAGGCGGCTATGAACAAGCAGGAATTTCATGAACCGATCGAAAAGATTGAGGTTCCGAAAGACGATGTGGCAACGGCGATCCGGAAAGGGATCGGACGTGTTGAATCGGAACGCCGTGTGCAGCGGAAAAAGAAACGTGTCCCGGCAACCATTGCTTCCATCGCAGCAGCGGCAGTGTTGTTTCTCTCACTCGGATTTTTTAATCCCGCGGTGGGCCATGTGATGGCGGATGTTCCTTTGTTAGGGAAATTATACGGAAATGATTCAATCGGCAACGATTTAGCCTCCCAACAATTGGTGACAATGCTCAACGAGCAGGCGTCCGATCACGGCATCGACGTTTCGATTACGAGTGCTTACTATGACGGCTCCGTCATTGGCATAACATTTAAGGCGAAAGGGGATATCCAACCGAAACCGGAATCCAAACGAGAGTTGTTCGCCTTTTATGAGATCTTTGGCGGGGATCCAAACATCGATGACAGCAAAGAGTTGGCCGCAACGAAAAAGACGAAAGACGGCTACATCGGGCACATTCGGTTCAACTATCCAAAGGTGGATTTGCCAAAGCACGCCACGGTCCCGGTAACATTCCTGCAAATCGGGGATCAAAAAGGGAAATGGAACTTTAACGTGCCGATCCAACAATTGCCGTATGAAGTGATAAAATTTCAACAGACAACGAGCAGCGAAGACGGAGATTTGAAGGTTCGTTTTGATTCACTTGTGTCCGGAAAATCTTCTTCGGCATTGAATTATACAGCTTCTTTTCCTGCGGCTGATATTAATGATCAAGTTCGGTTGAGAATTTACGATGACAAAGGACGTCAAGTGCGCATCGTTTCTGACGGAATTGAACTTACGTCAAAGATCGTCGACGGAAAAGAAATTGTGCAAAGCCGTTCGATTCTCCCGAAAAATCTTATCGGGAAGTCGGAGTTTTTAGAAATCCATCCGGACATCGCGTTGTATGCGAAGGATCAGTTTGTTGAATTGGATGAGAGCGTGCCCGCGTTCGTGAAAACGGAAAGACAAAACTTTTCCGTGGAAGTGGAACGGATTAAAGTGAAAGCGGATAAAGTCACGTTTGATTTTCAAGTAAATGGCGGAAAACGGTACGGCAAGGGATTCGTCTTTTATAAAAATTTTGCTCGCAATGGTGTCACTCTGGTAAAGAAATCCGAAAAAAATGTGTTTCAATTGCCGAAGCCACACACGACAAAAGTGTTAAGCAGGGATGAATTGCGATTTCGCAATACCTTTGACATGAACGATTTCGAAAGTTTGAGTGTGGAGGATACCGTCATTAAAGTCCACTTTGGTCACCTGTCGGCCAACATTCCGCTGGCATTGGACCCGGTTAAGGTGTTTTTACAGAAATAATCTTACAGGCAGGGAAGACTCCGGTTTTTGGGGGTCTTCTTTTCTTCGGCTTCAGTTTTCGTTAAGGGTCGTTTGCTTTTAAACCTGCCGTTCCGTTGTTATAATTTAAGGATGGGGAAAGCCTACACGGTTTGATTTGAAATGAGGGTTTATCATGAAACGATCCATTTACGGATTAACAAAAGACGAACTGACCTCTTGGCTTGTCGAACGCGGTGAGAAGAAATTTCGCGCGACGCAAGTATGGGAATGGCTTTATAAAAAAAGAGTGACCCGGTTTGCGGACATGAAGAACGTGAATGCGTCTTGCATCGAGCTGCTTGAGGAGCATTTCGAGATTGAGACGCTCACCGAAGAAGTGAAGCAGCAGTCGAAAGACGGAACGATCAAGTTCTTGTTCAAGCTTGCGGACGGCAACGTGATTGAAACGGTACTGATGCGTTTCAATTACGGATTGTCGGTCTGTGTGACGACGCAAGTCGGCTGCAACATTGGCTGCAGCTTTTGCGCGAGCGGGATTTTGGCGAAAAATCGCGATCTCGACGCAGGTGAGATCGTTGAGCAAATCATGAAGGTGCAGCACCATCTCGATGCCGCAGGCAAAGACGAGCGTGTGAGTCACATCGTTGTGATGGGCATCGGCGAGCCTTTTGACAACTATGCCAACACGATGAACTTTTTGCGAGTCGTCAATGACCAGAAAGGTTTGTCGATCGGTGCGCGTCATATCACGGTATCGACGAGCGGGCTCGCGCCGAAGATTTACGATTTTGCGGATGAGGATATGCAAGTGAATTTGGCGGTGTCACTGCATGCGCCGAACAATGAGCTGCGGACGCGTATCATGAAGATCAACCGCGCTTATCCGATTGAGAAAGTGATGGCTGCGGTCGATTATTATTTGAAAAAGACGAATCGCCGGATCACGTTTGAATACATTTTGTTGAAAGACGTGAACGATCATAAAAAAGAAGCGCGGCAACTCGCACAGCTGCTGAAAGACAAACGAAAGCTGTCCTACGTGAACTTGATTCCGTATAATCCGGTCGGCGACCATCCGTATGATCGGAGCGAGAAGGACGCGATTCTCGGCTTCTATGAAACGCTGCTTAAAGAAGGGGTGAACTGCGGCGTCCGAACGGAACACGGGACGGACATCGATGCCGCATGCGGGCAGCTGCGAAGCAAACAAATTGCAAAAGAAAAAGCGCGAAAGAAAACCGCGCCTGCGTGATCCGAGTCAGGATCACGCCGTTTTTTTTTAGAAAAGCAGTTGTACTTCGGCATTGAATTGGGCGATGACAAGGTCGGCAAGGTCGTCGGGCGGGAGATTTTTGCCGTTTCGAATCCATTCCGTCAAGATGTTTATGGCGATCCCTTTGCGTATGGCGAGGAAGTAGTCGAAATGCCGGCTGATGATTTTCGCATTTTCGGTTTCTGGAAGCAACGGCGGATAGTGATTCGCCAAATCAACGAAGGCTTCTCCGAAAACATGAAGCAGATTCGCTTGCATTAACTGTTCGATGATCGTTGAATGTATGTACCAAAATCGCAAATACGGTTTTAAAAAAGGAAAATAGCCGGTTTCCTCGGTTGGTGCGGTCTCTCGACAAAACGATAAGAGATAGTCGTACAACTGTGCAAACGTTTCATCGCATTTCATTCTCAGCACATCCTCAATGCCGTCGAAGTATCTGTAAAAGGTGGCTCTTCCGACACCGGCATGAGCAGTGAGTTTTTGAACGGTAATTTCTTGAAACTCCGTCGTTCGCATAAGGTCGGTCAAGGCTTCGTAAATTAACCGGCACGATTGCACAGAACGTTTGTCTTCCTTGATGCGATACATACCATCCTCTCCTGTTTCACATGTTTGATTTCGGTTGACATCGTGTTCAACCTTATATACAGTTTTATATGAGTCAATTGTATCATATTTTTAGATTTCACAACTTTCTGTTTCATATTTTCATAGCATCCAGGTGATTCCTCCATGAAAATGTTGTTGAAAGCGAAAGGCTTCGTATTGCTTGCGTGGGTCGTCGCCTTGACGATTCTTCTTATAACGGCTCCGAATCTGTCCGATCTCGTCCGCGAAAATGGACAGCCGGAAGTCCCCGACGGTTATCCGTCCTCAACGGCTTCTTCGCTTTTGGATCACGTTCACCGTGAAAAGCATCGGGAAGGTTCTTCCTTGACGCCGATCGTTTTTCACGACAAAAACGGTCTATCGCAGCAGGACCTCAACGAAGTGGAACATGCTGTCGCCTTGTTAAAGCGCAAGAAGTCGTCGCTTGGGATTACGTCAATCCAGGACCCGATCAATCAGTCCGGTCTGCGTGACAAACTGGTTTCCGAGGACGAAACGACTCTCATTGCGATGGTTCGCGTTCAGTTCGAAGGCCGCTCGATGCAACAAGAAAAGCAGCTGCTGTATGATGCGCTCAAGGGTGTCACCGTGGATCATTATGTTACCGGCAATTGGGTGATTCAAGATGACTACATGGAAAGCACCCAGGAAGGGCTGCACCGTACGGAATGGCTGACATTGATTTTCATCTTGCTCGTTTTGCTGCTCGTGTTCCGATCCTTGATCGCGCCGCTGCTTCCGCTTGTCACGGTAGGCATCACTTTCCTCGCGACGCAGGCGATCGTTGCTTTTCTCGTCGAAGCGGTCCAGTTTCCGGTGTCCAATTTCACGCAAATTTTTCTCGTTGCTGTATTGTTCGGCATCGGCACGGATTATTGCATCTTGCTGTTGAATCGCTTTAAGGAAGAATTGCCCGCACACGATTCCGTTGCCGACGCGATTGTCCATACGTATAAAAATGCGGGACGAACGATGTTTTTCAGCGGCGTTGCTGTATTGATCGGCTTTTCAACGATCGGCTTGTCGACCTTCAGCCTGTATCGCTCAGCAGCAGGAGTGGCGATCGGCGTTGCTGTCTTAATGATTGCTTTGACGACGCTGCTTCCGATTTTCATGCTTTGGCTCGGACCGAAATTGTTTTGGCCGTCCGGGCATGCGCTTGGTCATCACGAAAGCCGGTTTTGGGGCGGCATGGGTCGATTCGCGCTGGCGCGTCCGCTGCTCTCACTGCTGCTTGTCGCCTGTGCCACCGTCCCTTTCATGCTGACTTACGACGATTTGAAAAGCTACAATTTTATCGAAGAAATCGGTGACGACTATAAGTCTGTTAAAGGATTCGAGTACATTTCGAAAGTCTTCGGACCCGGGGCTTTAATGCCGACGACAATCGTGATCGAAAACGATGAAAAAATGGACGAACGCTCGGATTTGCAAACGATTGAAGCGATTTCGCGCGAGGTGCAAAAAGTTGACCATGTGCAAACGGTTCGAAGCGTGACGCGTCCGGAAGGAGAGCCGATCGAAAATTTTCTCGTTCCGAAGCAGGCGAAGTCGCTGCAAGGCGGCCTTTCCGATGCTCGTGACGGCATCGGAAAAATTCGCGGCGGTTTGGCACAAGCGCGCGGCGAGCTTGCCGCGTCGCTGCCGGATTTGGAAACGGCGGTTAACAGCTTTGAACCTCTCATCTCGGGTACCGCGAATTTGAAGGAAGGGGTTCAAGATCTTAAGAACGGCCTTCAGCGAATCGAGGCAGGTTTGCAGCGCGGAGCCGAGGGGAGTACACAGCTTCAGAACGGTTTAGCCGAGGCTGAAAAGGGAGCTGAAAGGCTCGCGGATGAAAGCAGAAAGCTGTTGAACGGGTACGAGCAAATGCAGCAAGGGCTTCATCAATTGGCGAACCATTACGGTGAGCTGCAAGCGGGTGTACAACAAATTCACGACCAGCTGGGAACAATCGATGAAAAACTAAAACAGCTCGGCCAAGATCACCCAGAGATTACAAGTGATCCGAACTACCAGTATGCGGTTCAGGCAACTGAGCTGCTCATTGACAGCTCGAAGGACCTGAATGAAAAGTTTGCGTCGGTCAATGGCCAGTTGAACACGTTAATCGCGAACATGAGCGATGCGAATCAAGCGTTCGATCAGCTGACGGCCGGACAGCGGCAATTGGCGGAGAACTTGCAAAAGGCGGTAGCCGGCGTCGCCCAGTTGCGAAACGGATTGAAGAAGCTTGACGAAGGTCAACAGGCGGCGATTAACGAAATGCCGAAGTTGTCGAACGGTTTGGAAAGTGAAAAGAACGGGCAGATCAAATTGCAGAAAGGATTTGATCAGCTTGTCGATAAGCTGTCGGGACTGACGGAAGGTCTAGGGGGCAGCGTCAAAGGGTTGAAGCGTGTCTCGGAAGGGTTGGCAGAAGCGCAAAGCTTTCTGAAACAATTGGCGAAATCGAACAGTGCGCTCGCCGGCTTCTACATTCCGGATCAAGTGTTGAAGAGCAAGGAATTCCAGCGGGCGATCGATCATTACATGTCGCCTGACCGAAAACTGACGTCGATTAACGTTACTTTCGATGTGAATCCGTATTCGACGACGGCAATTGAGCAAATTGATCATATTCGAGCGGCCGTTGATCGGGCAACAGAGGGTACCTCTTTAGAAAATGCAAAGGTCGGTATTGGCGGGGTTACGAGCGTGTATAATGATTTGGGAGAAATCTCGAATGCCGATTATACGCGGACGGCGATTTTAATGCTGATTGGCATTGGTCTGATTCTCATTGCCTTGTTAAGGTCGTTCATCATGCCGCTTTACATTTTGTTATCGCTTGTTGCGGCTTATTATACGGCGATGGGAATCAGCGAGCTCATTTTCGTTAACTTCCTTGGATATTCGGGGATCAGTTGGGCGGTGCCTTTCTTTGGATTCGTCATGCTGATTACGCTCGGTGTCGATTACAGTATATTCTTGATGGATCGATTCAACGAGAATCGGGATTTGCGCGTTACCGATGCGATTTTGACAGCTATGAAAAACATGGGAACGGTCATCTTGTCTGCTGCCATTATTCTAGGCGGAACTTTTGCAGCGATGATGCCATCCGGCGTTGTTTCCTTGATGGAAATTGCGACGATCATTATTTCCGGTTTGGTGATTTATAACTTGTTCGTGCTGCCGCTGTTTATCCCAGTGATGGTAAAAACATTCGGGAAAGCGAACTGGTGGCCGTTCCGCCGGACGGAAGATTAAAAGCAGGATTCGTGTAGAGAAACGAAAGGTTTCTCCACACGCTTTTTTCGATTGGCCGTTTGAGTGCGAGGGACCTAAGTTGCATTAGCCGTCTGTATTCCGGAATCGCTCATGAGAAACGTTATTTTAGAAAAAAAGGCAGGATTTGAAAAGAATCGCTCATTGAGCACGCTATTTTCCGGAAAAGGGGGAAATCGCGAATGAAATCCCCGGAATTTCGGAAAATAGCGCTCCTCATGAGCGATTTCATCTAAAAACGGGATTTTAAAGGGAATTAAGCACTCTGGTGAGCGATTTGAAACCACACCACGATCTTTCTGTTCAAAAGAAGGGTCGTGGTTGTGTTTACATCCTAAGATGAGAATTTTCGGCCGCGGGCCGAAAAATTTCCGATTTCGAATTTCTTGCGGACATGGAGTGAAATGTCGAGAAAACCGTGATGTGATTCATGGAATTCTAGGGAATCACGCGGTTCCGCTTTCGACAAAAAGCATCATTTCCCGGGAAATTTTTTATTACCTGGGTCGAACGCCGTTCAGTAAATCCCAAGTGTTCAAGCGGAACGTGTTCTGGAAATGCGGGAAATCTTTAATGCTTCGGAACGTTCCGCCCCATTCGAGTCCCGCCTGTTGTCCGAGCCGACCCATCCGTCGGTAAAGGTTAAGGTCGTTTGATACACGGCCGTTCACAATCGGGTACGCATCGAACGCGAGCCCCCAATTATGAAACGAGTCGCCGCCCATGGCGTTCGTCACGATTCTTCCCGGCTCGGTGCGCCCGCGTGCATACAAGCGGTCTTGTTCGTTCCAACTTCGAAATGCATTTGCAATACGAACATTCAGACCGTTCTCACGCGTCAGACGCAAGAACCTTCTTGCTTGGGCAGCTACGGTCGGGTGAAGCGAGGCAATGTCCGAAGAACTCGGCCGCCGTTCATAATGGCCCGTTTCCCTCGGATTAAACAGCCGTTGTCGCGTCCGGGGATCGACGATCCCGGTTTGCCGAAGTCCGTTGGCGGCTTGAAATCGAAGCACGGCAGACCGCGTCATCGGTCCGTACCAGCCGTCTACGGGACCGGGAGAAAACCCGCGCGACCGCAAAAGCGACTGAACCGCACGCACATTGTCGAGAAGCACGCGCCACGTGATCGGACCCACGATGCCGTCTGGTGCTAGACGAAAACGATCTTGAAAGTTTCGCACCGCATCTCTCGTTCTGCCGTCAAAGCGGCGGTCGACGACAAAACCGTTGTAATTCAAGGCAAGTCCGTTCAAATTTCTTTCCAAGCGCGTCACATATCGTCCTGTAGATCCGTTGCGCAAAATCGGTAACGGCATCCGGCATCCCCCTTTTTCAAGTGATGATGCCATTTTATGCCGCCCGCCCGAATTCGTTCGACCGGGCTCAGCCGATCCTCACAAACCGCAATTCCGCTTCCGCTATCATCACGCCCCCCACCCGCGCTCGCGCGCTCACCTTCACCGCCGCCCTTCGCCTCCGCACCACCTCGACTTCCGTCTCGATCGCCTCCCCGGCCTCCGGCCGGCGCCGCCCCATCCGGCACGCCTCCACTCCCGCCAGCACCCACCGCTCCGCGGCGGGTGCAGCGTTCGCTCCTGCTTCCGCCCCTTCCGCGCTCCGCGCCCCGCCGCCCCGGTCAAGGACCGGCCCGGCGGTTTGCGCGAGCGCTTCCAGAACAAGCCCGGCCGGCATGCGCCCGCCGGGCATGCCGGCGTCGCCGGCCGTCACGCGCTTCCTCCCGCTCACGCGCGTGCCGTCCTCCGTCACTTCCATCACATCCAGCATGACAAACGGATGGCGCTGGTGGTTTTGCGCCATTCCGGTCTTTTTCATCGTTTCTGCCTCCTATATGAGTTAACCTATTTATTATTTCAGTTGACACAAATTTTTCTAGCTTATACACTTATTTTATATTAATCGAAGCAGAGGTGGAATCATGAAAGTCATTCACATGGTTTATGTCGCGCTTTTCACGGCGATCATGGCGGTGCTCGGGGTCGTACCCGCAATCTACCTGGCGTTCACCCCGGTGCCGATCGTTTTGCAAAACATGGGGGTAATGCTGTCGGGAAGCATGCTCGGCGCGCGGCTCGGGGCGTTGAGCCAACTGTTGTTTTTGGCTCTCGTGGCTGCGGGCGCTCCGGTTTTGACGGGGGGCAGAGGCGGTCTCGCCGTGTTTTTCGGCGTGAGCGGCGGTTACTTGATTGCTTATCCGATTGCTGCTTTTGTCGTCGGATTGCTGTTGGCGCGCATGCAAAAACCTACATATTGGAGGTTTCTCGCCGCGAATATTCTCGGCGGCGTGCTGGTCGTTTATGCAATCGGGATTCCGTATCAAGCTTTTATGATGGATATTTCCTTATGGCATGCTATCGTTATTAGCAGCGTGTACATTCCGGGTGATTTGCTGAAAGCAGTTGTCGCGTCCTATCTGGCGTTGCGGGTGCGTAAGCATATGTCGATTCACGACAAGGCAGGTCCAATGAAACAGGCAGGTTGACTTAAAGGAGTTCCAACGATATGAACATTGCCGGTTCTTATAAAATTTACGCCGAGCGGTTCGCGGAGCGGACAGCTTTGCGTTTCAAAGATGAGACGTACAGTTATCGCGAGTGGCATGCAGCGGTGAGCCAAACGGCAGGTTGGCTCGCTGCATATGACGATCCGAAAAAAAGAATCGGCATTTTGCTGAACAACGGGCCGTTGTTCCTGCAGCTTTTTGCAGGGGCAGCGGCTGCCGGTTGGACGGCGGTGCCGCTTGACCCGAAATGGAAGCCGCGCGAAATGCGCGAGCGGCTGGAAGCGACGGGAGTTTCGTTCGTTGTGACGGCTGCAATTTTATCGGAAAAATTCATTGACCTTCCGGTTTCGGTCATACATGAAGATGACTGCAAGAAACAAATGTTGGAGGCTTCGGCGGTTGACGCTCTCGAGGATGCGGACAAGATGCCTTTTTATATGGGGTTTACTTCGGGGACGACCGGCCGCCCGAAGGCTTTTTTGCGTGCGCACGATTCGTGGGTGAACAGCTTTCGCTGCAACATCGAAGATTTTCACCTGCCGCCTGCTGCCAAAGTGCTCATTCCCGGGCAGCTCATTCATTCTCATTTTTTGTATGGAGCTGTTAGCACGTTATATTTTGGCGGAACGGTGGTGCTTTTGGAAAAATTCAATGCGGGGCGCGTGTTGGATGAACTTGAACGCGGGACAGCCGACACCGTTTTCACGGTCCCTACGATGAATGAAGCATTGGGGCGCGAGCAACGGACGCTTGAACGTCGTTTCCGCATCATCAGTTCCGGGGCGAAATGGCAAGCGGCTTCGAAACAGCGTTTGAAAGACCGTTTCCCAGGGCTCCAGCTGTATGAATTTTACGGGGCTTCGGAATTAAGCTTTGTTAGTTACTTGAGTGGGGACGATCACCAACGCAAACCGAAGTCCGTCGGCAAGCCGTTTCATAACGTGCTGCTTGAAATTCGCAACAATGATCGCACGTGCGCACCGTTTGAACGGGGGAAAATTTTCGTCAAAAGCGACATGACGTTTCTCGGTTATTTAGGGGAGCATCGCGAGCCGCCTCAGGACGGTTGGCATACGGTGGACGACATCGGTTATTTGGACGAGGATGGTTATTTGTATATTGAAGGACGCGAAAACATGATGATTTTGTACGGCGGCATCAACGTCTTTCCTGAGGAGGTCGAAACAGTGCTTCAGGCGCATCCGGACATCGAGGAAGCTGCGGTGATCGGCACGACAGACGATTACTGGGGACAGCTCGTGACGGCTGTTGTTAAGGGAGAGGGCACTCGGAGGTCGCTTCAGGCTTGGTGCAAGCAGCGATTATCGGCCTATAAAATTCCGAGGCGCTGGCATTTCGTCGATGAACTGCCTCATACGCCGGGCGGGAAGATCGATCGCCGCCGGTTAGCGGCCCTCGTTGAAAGCGAGGTGAGCGAGCATGCATAAAGCAGTCATTGTGCGGGCCAAGCGGACGCCGATCGGCCGCAAGGGCGGGCTTCTCAAGAACGTCGACGTCGACGGACTCGCCCGCCCGGTGCTGCAGCACGTCAGTGCCGGCATTGAGGATGACGTCTGCGACGTCATCCTCGGCAACGTCGTCGGCCCGGGAGGCAACGTCGCCCGCTTATGCGCGCTCGATGCCGGTCTTCCGCTCAGCGTCACCGGAATGACGATCGACCGGCAATGCAGCGCCGGCCTTGAAGCGATTCGCACCGCCTGCTACTTCGTCCAGGGCGGTGCGGGCGAATGCTACATCGCGGGCGGCGTGGAAAGCGCGAGCCGGTCGCCGTTTCCGCATCGGGCGCGGTTCGCGCCGGATGCGTTAGGCGATCCGGAGATGGGCGAGGCGGCGGAACTCGTCGCCGAGAAGTACGGCGTCAGCCGGGAACGCCAGGATGCGCTCGCGCTCGCGAGTTACGAGCGGTCGTGGCGGGCGCACGAGGCTGGCGTGTTCGCGGAGGAGCTTGTGCCCGTCGGCCTCGTCCGGGAGGACGAGGTGTTCGGGCGGAAGCGGGAGATGCGGCGGCTCGTGGAGCGAGCGAAGCCGGTGTTCGTGAGCGGCGGGACGGTGACGGCCGCGAACAGCTGCGGCGTGAACGACGGCGCGGGAGCGGTCGTCGTGATGAGCGAGCGGATGGCGGAGGCGCGCGGGCTGGCGCCGGTGCTGCGGTTCGTCGACAGCGAGGTGACCGGCGTCGATCCGCGCTATCCGGGGATCGCGCCGGTGCCGGCGGTACGCCGGTTGTTGGCGCGGAACGGGTTGGGTGTGAACGAGATCGACCAGGTGGAATTGAATGAGGCATTTGCGGCGAAGGTGGCCGCGTGCGTGCAGGAGCTTGGGCTGCGGGAAGACCGGTTGAACGTGCACGGCGGTGCGATTGCCATCGGCCATCCGTACGGGGCGTCTGGCGCGATATTGGTGACGAGGTTGTATTTCGAGGCGTTGCGGAACCCGGAAACGCAGTATTTTCTTGCGGCGATGGGCAGCGGAGGCGGTATCGGGACGGCGGTGCTGTTTGAAAAGGTTTAACCGCGACTGGCGCGTTTTTTTGTTATAATGAAGGCAGAGTCCAAGGAAAGGATGCGCCGTCTTGATTTTTCATAATTTCGCGTTCGTGGCTGCTTTAATCGGGGTAGTCCTTGCTCAGGTGTTGAAAGTTCCCATTCACCTGGTCGTGGCGAAGAAGTTGAATTGGGGCTTGTTGATCAGCAATGGCGGCATGCCCAGCTCGCATTCCTGCGCGGTAACGGCTCTTGCCGTCTCCGTCGGTCTTCAAACCGGTTTTGAGTCTCCTGTATTTGCCGTTGCGGCGATGTTTGCGATCATCACGATGTTCGATGCCGCAGGCGTTCGCAGGCAGGCCGGAGAACATGCTTCATTGTTGAACCAGCTGCGCAAAGATTTCGCGAATCTGGTGACCGAATTCAAACAATGGCAGGAGAAGCCCGGCTATCAAAAACAGAACGACTTGAAGGAATTGCTCGGTCATAAACCGGCCGAAGTGTATTCCGGCGCCATTCTCGGCATTATTATCGCTTATGTCATGTACTATTGGATTTGGATCGGCGGGTAAATGGAAAAAACCAGGAGCCTCCTGGTTCTTTTTTTGCACAAAAAGTCCTTATTCCAATCTTGGAAAGCAGTGTCCGCAACAGCTCGAAAGGTTCCGGCGGTGTTTATTTTTTAACTGTCGCGCAAGTATTTGTCATGGTCTTTCAAAAATTTCTTCACGCCGAATTCGGACCAGCCTAAACGAAATAAATGTTTGTCTAAATAGTTGGAATCCATTCGAAAAAAATGTTGGTGAAAAGCAAGGTCCGGCACAGCGATCACGACGTTCGACGTCCAAGACTGCAACAAATGAACTTGTTGATTGTCGGCGCCCCATAGAAAGCCTTTCCCTTTCAGGCTGAAGAAGGATCCTTCCTCGCTGTTATAATAGACGGTTCGCATCTTTGCATAAGTCCTTTCTCATCCTTTGCAATATTCGAATAAAAAGATGTGAATGTGTGCGTCGCAAAGGGCTGTTCCGTTGCTTTTACGAATTCTTTCGGCCGGCCGCTAACGTGACGCGCCTTTCCACTTCGCGCAGGATTTCCCGTATTCATAAAAAATGAGACACGAACCCCTCGGACATTTCGGTACGGTTTGAGATGGAATTCCCTATCCCCATTGGATGTTATTTCCTTTCCTGTATAATGATAAGGGGTCAAATGATTTAGGGGGGTCGGTATTTTGAAAAAGAAAGCGATTTGGACCGGTATCATCCTTTTGTTGTTGGTAATAACCGGGGGAGTGTCGTATTATGCCATGAACGCGGTCCTGTACGCGCCGCATGAGCAGACAGGAACGTCAAACACCGAGAAGCCAACCTTAAATGCGGATGAGAACGGCGAAGGTCGCAAGCTCGGATCAGTCGGGAAGATGCAACGGATAAAGAATGGGCGTGTGCAAAGAAATGCTCGGTGGACCGAAGCAGAAATCATGAGGACTTTGCATGAAATGACACATCAAAAGGTGGTGTCTTCCGAAAAGTGGGGCGCGGTACCGATGACGTTGGAAAACGTCAAGGCGATGATCGCGATCGTGCGAAAGCGAAAAGAATCGCTGGAACATTACGCTTTTTACAGGAAGATGTTGAATTCGTGGGAACGGGGAGATTTTAGTCAGGCGGTCGACCAACATAACCTTCTGTGGAAATGGGAAGACGGAACCGTTGGAAGAGCGACGAGGCTCATGAGCCCCGCTGAAGAAAAGCAGTTTGTACGCTCCCGTTTTGGCTCCGTCGACGGTACTTGGCGTTGGTAACGGGCCGGGGATTTATTTCCCTGTCCGTTGTTGCGATAGATTGTTTTGCCGCTTAACTTCTTCGACGTCTGTGTCGCTGTAAATGTTCGTCCCTCGTCCGCCGGTCGTCAGAGCGAGCCATTCTTTCGCTTCGTTATAGGACATTCCGGAATCGGCATTCTTTTTCTTCACTTCTTCAATGTCAGTGCCTGCCACCGTAAATCGTTTTTCGTCTTGAGCCATATGGAAACACCTCCGCATTTTGTAAAATGCGATAAAAACGAGGCGTTTATTCGGACGGCGTTTCGCTCATTAACCCATGCATGTTGCCGTCGGGATCTTTAAAGAACACCATCCACGTTTGCACGCCGTCGATTTCCGCGATGATGTGCGGCTCGTCGACCATCTCTACGTTCCTCTCGACGAGTTTTTCATACGATTGTTGAATCTCTTCGACTCGAAAATAAATAATTGAGCTCGGATGATCGACCTCTTCGTTTTCCGGTTCGCTGATTAACAGGCGCACGCCGCCGCAATCAAAGAAAGCCAAATTCGGAAATTCAAATAAAAACGGGAGTTCGAGCACGTCGCGGTAAAAAGCGACCGCTTGTTTCAAATCATGAACGGGAACGGCAATCTGGCCGATGTTTTTGATACCGATCGTCATTGTTGCTGCACATCCTTTGTCTCGTTTTCTTTATTTTACCTCAGCGTGAGCGAGGCGGCTTGTCCAATCTCACTTTTTTTCGGAATACGCTCGGAGCGCAGCCCGTGTGCCTCCGAAATTTTTTGCTGAAGGCAGATGCGGTTTCGAAGCCGACGGCGAATGCAATATCGGTCACAGCGATATCCTCGTCGGCCAACAGTCGTTTCGCTTCGCGCATCCGAATTTCGCTAAGCTGCTGTGACGGGCTTTTGCCGTGCACCGCCTTATAATTTTTCAACAAATGATTCGCCGAGAGACAGGCGGTTTGAGCGATGGTGTCCAATGTCAACGGTTGAGCATAGCATGCTTCGAGAAAATCGTGCGCGGTTGCGACCCTGCGGTATATTTCTTCCCGCACAGCGGGCCGCATCGCCGGCAGACGCTCGATTTCTTTTTTCGTTTCCATGTGGATCACGAGCATTCGTCTCATGATGTCATGCATGAGCTCGTCGCGGCGTACCTCATCGTTCCGCTCCGTTTTCAGGCGGCGCAACAACATCATCAAGCAGGTATCGTTCGGATACGTTTTTTGAACCCATTCGATTTCTTTGGAAGGCGGACGAAACGGGTCGTCCAGCCCTTGTTCCGCAGTTGAGGCAACAGCATCATGCACTTCGCCGGCGAAACCGTCTTTGAAAAACAGGCAAAACGATTCGACCTCGCGCTCGTCTTCGATTGTGATGGCATAACGGCCGGGATTGAGCAGCAAATAGCGGGTTTCGTCAACTGCATAACAGCCGCCGCCCGCTTCGTAAAAAGCACGTCCATTCGCAAAGGTTTTCAGCGACAAGGCGCCTTCTCCTTCGAAATGATGCGTCTTGCTTTTCGCATGAAGGATGAAATGACTGTCGTGCGTATCCACCGGTTTCACCTGCCTCGTCGTTTTGCACTTATTATAGCGCAAGCGCGGCCGTTTGGCTTCACGATAAGAATTCGGTAGACTACAACTAGAACGAAAAGAGGCGAAGAGGTGCACCATGAACTACGATGTAATCGTGATTGGCGGCGGACCGGCCGGTTTGATGGCTTCGGTTGCGGCAGCGGAATCGGGCGCCGGCGTGCTGCTGCTTGAAAAGGGAAACAAACTTGGACGAAAACTGGCCATCTCCGGCGGCGGCCGCTGCAACGTGACGAACCGGAAACCGATCGCCGAATTGGTTAAATTCATTCCGGGGAACGGCAAATTTTTGTACGGAGCCTTCTCCCGCTTTGACAACGAGGCGATCATCGCTTTTTTCGAACAGCTAGGCATCTCGCTCAAGGAAGAAGATCGCGGCCGCATGTTCCCTGTATCGGACAGTGCGAAATCGGTTGTCGATGCGTTGCTGCGCAAAATGGACGAGCTAGGTGTTCAAGCGCGAACAAATACGCCGGTCGAAGACGTGTTGTACGCAGGAGGTGCGGTAAAAGGGGTGCGGCTGCGAACAGGAGAAGAAATCCGCTCGAAGAGCGTCATTCTCGCCGCCGGCGGAAAATCCGTGCCGCGAACCGGTTCGACAGGAGATGGTTATGCATGGGCGAGAAAAGCGGGACACACGATTACCGATTTGTATCCGACGGAAGTCCCGTTGGTTTCCGATGATCCGTTTATTCGCAACAAAACCTTGCAAGGGTTGTCGTTGCGCGATGTCGCCGTCAGTGTGCACAATCCGAAAGGGAAAGTGATCAAGACACACCGCTGGGACATGATTTTCACGCATTTCGGTCTTTCCGGACCGGCCGTGCTCCGCTGCAGCCAATACGTCGTCAAAGCGTTAAAAAAATACGAGACGGATGCGATCACGGTATCGATCGACGCGAAACCGGACGAAAAGGAAGAACAGTTGTTTCAGCAGTTGCTGGGGACGGCGAAGCAAGAACCGGCCAAAGCGGTGAAAAACGTTTGGAAACGTGTCGTGCCCGAGCGTTATATGCTCTTTTTGCTTGAGCAGGTGGAGCTGTCGCCGGAAACGACGTTTCCTCAGTTGCCGAAACAGAAAGTTCGGCGATTGGCGGGAATGCTGAAGGCCTTTCCCATTCAGGTGACCGGAACGTTATCGATCGAAAAGGCGTTCATTACCGGAGGCGGCATTTCCTTGAAGGAAGTCGATCCGAAAACGATGGCATCGAAGAAAGCGGAAGGTCTTTATTTTTGCGGGGAAATTCTCGACATTCACGGCTACACCGGCGGCTACAACATCACCGCTGCTTTCGTGACCGGCCATGCCGCCGGGGAAAGCGCAGCAATGCACAGCGAATGACGGAGCAGCCGATGGCTGCTCCGGTGGCTTAACTTTTCTGGCCGAGGCTGTTTTCCGCACGCTTAATCAAATCGCGGACCATGTTTCCGCCAATATTACCTCCGACTTGGCCTGCTTCTTTCGCTTTCAAGTCGCCGTTGTAACCTTTCTTCAACGGCACGCCTTCTTGGCGGGCTACTGCGTACTTTGTGTTTTTCGGCTCGTTTGGATCGACCGGATAACCTTGATCGGCCATGACTTGTTGTTTAAGCTTGTCCATTTCATCCCGTGCCTCAGGCACGAGTATGCGCCTTTTTGCCATGTGGGTGCATCCCTCCTTTATTCTTAACGTATCCTTTTTAAGGGGAGCGTATGAAAGCGATGGTGAAATACGATGGGGAAACATTTGCCGCCAACGATCCGACGGTTGATCGGCGCGCTGCGTATGGAAAAAGAGATCATCGGCGAATCCGGAGCCGAGGTGTACCGCGTCGGAAACCGATATTATTTAAAAGTTCAGCCGTTCGGACTCCCGGAGCCGTTAAGCGAGGAACGCAACAAGTTGGTATGGCTGGACGGAAAGCTGCCAGTGCCGAAAGTCGTCGGTTACGCGGTGGGCGACGATGGCGAGTATTTGCTGACGACCGCCGTCGACGGCGTACATGCCGCATCGCCTGCGGTGGGCGCGGATCCGAAATTCGCAGTGCATGCACTCGCCGCAGGTTTGAAACAGATTCATTCCGTGTCGTTGAAGGCCTGTCCGTTTGATGAAACGTTGACGAGAAAACTGACGCAAGCGAAAGAGCGTGTGATGTGCGGAACCGTCGATGAGACGAATTTTGATGAATCGAGGGCGGGTAAGACGGCGTCGGTGTTGTTGGAGGAACTTGTCGCTTGCCGTCCAGATGAAGAAGACCTTGTTTTCACGCATGGCGATTATTGCATGCCGAACATCTTGCTTAACGAAAACGGGATCAGCGGATTTATTGATTGGGGACGCGCCGGCATCGCAGACCGTTACCAAGATCTAGGACTGGCGGCGCGAAGCATCGTTCGCAATTACGGGGAATCATGGGTCGAGCCGTTCTTTTACCATTACGGCATTGACCGTCCTGAACCGGAAAAAATCGACTATTATCAGCTGTTGGACGAATTTTTTTAAGCAAAGGGTTCGGATGCGGTGCCGGTCAAATGATTCGAATGTTACGCCATTATGGTATACGATAATAAGGGAATCTAAAGCGTGAGAGGAGATGAAGTCGAGAATGGACATCAGACAAACGGTGACGCTGGCCAACGGCGTAGAAATGCCTCAGCTCGGGTTTGGCGTCTATAAAATCGAAGAGGGAAACGAAGTTGAGCATGCGGTGAGCACGGCAATCGAGACGGGCTATCGAAGCATTGACACGGCAGCCTTTTATGACAACGAAATCGGCGTCGGCAAAGCCGTGAAAGCATCGGAAGTGCCTCGGGAAGACTTGTTTATCACGACGAAAGTGTGGAACGACCGCCAAGGTTATGACGAAACGCTTCGCGCCTTTGAAGAAAGCATGAGCAAGCTTGACATGGAATACGTTGATTTATATTTAGTGCATTGGCCGGTTTCCGGGAAGTACAAGGAAACTTGGAAAGCGCTTGAGACGATATACAAAGAAGGACGCGCCAAAGCGATCGGCGTATGTAACTTCAAGATCCACCACCTTGAAGACTTGATGAAAGACAACGAAGTCAATCCGATGGTCAATCAAGTCGAATTCCATCCGCGCCTTTTCCAAAAAGAACTGCTCGACTTTTGCAGCGGCCACGACATTCAGCTGGAAGCATGGGGACCGCTCATGCGCGGGAGGATTCTCGATGATCCGACCTTGATGGCAATCGCCGAACGGCATGGAAAAACACCGGCGCAAGTCGTTTTGCGTTGGGAACTGCAGCTCGGTGTCGTAACGATTCCAAAATCGGTTCGCGATGAAAGAATCAAAAGCAACGCTGACTTGTTCGACTTTGAGTTGAGTGCGAAAGACATGCAGCAAATCGCGGAATTGAACCGAAACGAACGTACCGGTCCGGACCCGGATGATTTTTAAAAGAATCATGAACATCAAAAACTTTCAGAACGCTTCCTTCCTCTTTTCGGGGAAGGATTTTTTTCGTCCGCCTTCGCCGCACGCCGACATATTCGTCGGCAGGAAAGGGTATGATAGGCGTACTTTCGAAGGAGGCCGCCAGCAAATGACACCGTTTTGTCCAATCGTTTGGCCGGAAGATCCGGTGCCTGCCGAAGTACAAAATTGTAAAATTTGCGGACTCGATACGCACGGAACAAGGATGGTTTGGGGCGAAGGATGTCCGACCGCACCGATCTTCGTTGTGTTGGATAATCCGGGCATGCGGGAAAGCAGGGAAGGGGAACCGTTCGTGTGCGGAACGCGGAAGACCTTGCAGGAGGCGGCCTTCCACGCCGGATTCGGGACGGAAGATTTGTATGTGACGTACGTATTAAAACGCAGGCCGATACGAAAGTATGATAAGCCTGCGACGCGCCGTCTTTGTATGCGGCATTTGCGCGAGCAATTGCTCAGCCGTCGGCCGGAAATGCTTTTTTGTCTCGGTGACGCGGCTGTGCAGTCGGTTTTTGACGATCCCACCCTTAACGTTAAATCACTGCGCTCGACCGTCCATGAAATTTTTTCGCTTCCCGCCGTCGTGTCCTACCATCCGCTTGCCGTACGGCGCCGCCCGAACTTGAGAACCCTTTTTATGAAAGACTGGTCTTATCTATACAAACTCTATAAATAATAAATACATTGTATAGATAATGTATATACAAAAATAACCAAAAAAACGGTCATTTCCTCCCCGATTTCTCATGCCGGCTGACGAATAAGTATATACAAGACATTAAGACCTGCGCTATGCTGGACATGGCGTGTTTGCTGCAGAGGGAAAAGTCTGACTTGGGACGACTACTATTTAGCGGGAGGAAGCGAAATGGCAGACTATCATTTTAAGGTGGGCAATGACATCGGGAACAGTGAACAGGATCTTTTTGTGGACGGTCAATTGATCCGACAGCCGAATACGTACATAAGGCAAGACCGCATTCCATGGGTGGACGAGGTGAATCCTGAAGCGTTCATTCCATCCATCCACGAACAGTTAATCGTTACGATCGATTCGCCGGAAGCTCCTGCGGGACTTTATTTTATCGGGGAAAGCGCGGTCAACAGCAAGAACAGCAATTCCGCGAACAACATGGTCGTTGGCATCGACCGAAAGTCGGAATCGGCGCTTCCGATTATTAATACGGTCGGAAACATTGCCGGCGTCGCCGTTCAGCGGGCGTTCGAGGAGAACAAACAAGTCCCGGAATCAATCAAAGTGAACGTTGATATGGCAACGGCGATTCCATACGAGGAATATAAAGAGCAGACGAGCAAGCGTTATGAAAAACGGTTTACCGAAGGAACGCATCGGGCAACGGTGCATGTCGGCAGAAAACGCGTGTCTGTGGAATTGAAATTTGAATTTGTCAAAGTGCTTCCGGAAGCGACGCCGGTCATTTTTGCTTTGCAAAAGGATCATGAGGATAAGTGGCGGAACGATGATCTGTTTGCCGATTTCAAAAAAACGTACAAGCTCGCGAAGATGGACGGGAAATATTTTGCAGACAAAGACGTATTGCACGTCGACATCGGCGAAGGTACGACAGAATATCCGATCACAAGAGGAAGCCGGGTTGATTCCAATTTCCAGCATGGCTCGAACAACGGTGTCGGTTACGCGATTGAGGAAGCCGCTCCCGATTTCAAGCAAGCGATTATGCAGACGGAAGTGCCGCGAAGCTTCTTCAGCAAATGCCTTGTCGACAAAAGCCATAAATTTCATGCGGCAGCGATGGAACACATTCGTACGCCGCTGCAAAACCAAGCGCGAGCGATCGTTGACAACGTGAAACGGCAAATCAGCTCTGCGCGCAATTTGATCGACGTCGTGGTCGTTTACGGCGGCGGAAGTATTTTAATGCGCGACGTCTTGCATCCAGAACTGGAAACACTTACAGAACGGTTGGACATTCAATTGTTGTACGTTCCGGAGGCCTACGCGGTGACAATGAACGCGGAAGGGCTGGATTTGTTCGTGAGAGGAAAAATATTTTCTGCCTTGAAGGAGAAGGTGCTTGGGCAGCCAACGGAGAAGGAACCGGCGGAAGTAGAAGGATGATGACATGGCGAAGAAGGAGAAGAAACCCGGGGATCATATTATTTTGCGGTTAAAAAACAATGAGTCTCCGCTCGTACTCGAATGGATGAACCGTCAATCGAACTTGAGCGACGCGATCCGCTACTTGATTGAGGAAGAAATCCGCGCCAATGCCGTTAGGGACTTGCAGGAGTATGTACCGGCAAAACGAAAGCCGCTCGCGCTTGTCGAGCTGGAGCGGCATGAAGTCGGGGCAGAGCCGGAGAAGGAAAAGCCGGACAGGCAGGAGCGGGAATCAGAGCCTGAGACGGAAACCGCTGAGGCAGAGACCGGGAAGGCCGATGAAGTTGACAAGAAAGAAGAAAGTGAAGAAGAGTATTCGGATGACATTATTGATCATTGGATGAACATTTAAGGGGGGACGCGCATGTGCGTTGCGGAGAAAGAAAGAATCGGATTTATTGGGACCGGAGTCATGGGGAAAAGCATGGTGCTCAATTTAATGAAAGCCGGATATCCAGTTGACGTGTACACGCGGACAAAAACGAAGGCGGATGAGGTGATCGCCGAAGGTGCGCGTTGGGCCGAATCAGTTGCCGTTTTGGCCGAACAAGTGGATGTCGTGATAACGATGGTTGGCTATCCGAGCGATGTTGAAGAAGTGTATTTCGCGGACGGCGGGATTTTGAACCATGCCCGGCGGGGAGCAGTCGTCATCGATATGACGACGTCCAGCCCGCGGTTGGCGGAAAACATTGACCGAAACGCTCGGGAGAAGGGGATCCATGCGCTCGACGCACCGGTTTCCGGGGGAGACATCGGGGCGAGAAACGGCAAATTGACGATCATGGTCGGCGGCGATGCGGAAATTTATGAGCGGATGACGCCGGTTTTTCAAGTGATGGGGGAAAACGTCGTCCGTCAAGGGGAGCCGGGGGCCGGCCAGCATACGAAGATGGCCAACCAGATCGCCATTGCTTCGAACATGATCGGTGTTGCCGAATCGCTCGTTTATGCCGAAAAAGCCGGGCTCGATCCGGATCACGTATTGAAAAGCATCGCCTTCGGCGCCGCCGGAAGCTGGTCGTTGAGCAACTTGGCGCCAAGAATGATTGCGGGTGACTTCGCGCCGGGTTTTTACGTGAAACATTTTATCAAAGATATGACGATCGCTTTGCGTTCGGCTGAAGAAATGGGGCTGCTTACTCCGGGGCTTAGCCTAGCGAAATCATTATATGAAAAACTCGCGGAGCGGGGCGATGAAAACAGCGGAACGCAAGCGCTGTATAAACTGTACAAGGCCGGAGAGGCGAACGTTTGAGCATTACCTGTGAAAAGCCAGCAAGACGGCAAAAAGAAATAAGACGGGAATGCCGTTGAGACACAAAGTTAACGCCGCGCACGGATAAGCAAGTTGCGCTTTCGCGGAACGCGGGTTTCCGGAGCGAATGGTGGATAGCATTACGTATACGGCCGGGATGAGGCCGAACACTGGAATGAAGAAAGCCATGCAGATGAACGCGAGCCTTTCCTCGTTGTCCCGCCTGCGCATCCCAACTTTCCGATCGGCCGTACGGCCGATTTTTATTGTGCGTTGCGTAACATTCATTCGACGACTCCTTATTTTCGACTTATCTTCTATATCGGCGAGTTCTTCTATGATCTAAACAAGTGATCTTTTTGACAAATGGGATGCCGGCGAGGAAAATAGAAAGAGGAAGATCACCGAAAGTTTCATTAAGGAGGGAAACGATGGAGTACAGAATCGAAAAAGATACGCTCGGCGAAATGAAAGTGCCGGCGGATAAGCTCTGGGCGGCGCAAACGCAAAGGAGCCGCGAAAATTTCAAAATCGGTTGGGAGAAAATGCCGCAACCGATCATTCATGCATTTGCCGTGTTAAAGAAAAGTGCGGCGATTACGAATGAGAAACTCGGGAAACTGCCCGGCGAAAAAGCGGAAGCGATTGTGCAGGCCGCAAATGAAATCATTAATGGAGAGTTGAATGAACATTTTCCGCTCGTCGTTTGGCAAACCGGAAGCGGTACGCAATCGAACATGAACACGAATGAAGTCATCGCCAATCGGGCCAACCAAATCTTGCAGGAAAAAGGAAGTCAAGAAAGCGTGCACCCGAACGATGACGTGAACATGTCGCAAAGCTCTAACGATACTTTCCCGACGGCGTTGCATGTTGCATCCGTTTTGGCGGTCGAAGAACAAGTCATCCCCGCGCTGGACGAATTGAGAAATACGTTGAGGGAGAAGGAAGAAAAATTCAAAGCTATCATCAAGACGGGGAGAACGCATTTGCAAGATGCGACGCCGCTTACGCTCGGGCAAGAAATCAGCGGCTGGCGGTACATGCTGGACCGGTCGAAAGAAATGATCCGCGAAACGACGGAGAAAATGAAAGCGCTGGCGATCGGAGGAACCGCTGTTGGCACCGGATTAAACGCTCATCCCGATTTCGGTGACATGGTCGCTAAGGAGATCAGCCATGTAACAGGCATCGATTTCTTTTCTTCGCCGAATAAGTTCCATGCCTTGACGAGTCATGATGAAATTACGACGGCCCACGGGGCATTGAAGGCGCTCGCCGCCGATCTGATGAAAATTGCGAATGACGTCCGCTGGCTTGCGAGCGGTCCGCGCTGCGGCATCGGCGAGCTGGAGATTCCGGCAAACGAACCGGGGAGTTCGATCATGCCGGGGAAAGTGAATCCGACACAGGCGGAAGCGGTAACGATGGTAGCCGCTCAAGTGATGGGCAACGACGCGACGATCGGTTTCGCCGCCAGTCAAGGTAATTTTGAACTGAATGTGTTCAAACCGGTCATCGGTTACAACTTCTTGCAATCGGCGAAATTGTTGGCGGACTCGATGAAATCGTTTAACGATCTTTGTGCGGTCGGAATCGAGCCGAACGAGGAGAAAATCGCCGAGCATTTGAAGAACTCGCTCATGCTCGTCACCGCGTTGAACCCGCACATCGGCTATGAAAAGGCGGCAACGATTGCGAAAAAAGCGCACCAAGAAGGGTTGACGTTGAAAGAAGCTGCCGTACAGAGCGGCCTTTTGACGGAAGAACAATTTGAACAATACGTTCGTCCCGAAGAAATGATTCATCCGAAAGAATAACGGAAAAACCGGAACGTCGACGCGTTCCGGTTTTCTTGCTCGATCCAAATAGTTCGTGTCTGCGACCGGTTGTTTTAAAACAAAGGTTCGAACCAGCCGAGCAGTTTCAGCGCCATGAGGACGACGGCGATGACGAGAACGGCGCGAACCCATTTGTCGCCTTTTTCGACGGCCAAATGCGTTCCGATCCAAGCGCCGATACTGTTTCCGGCCGCAAGGATGAGACCGAGCAGCCAATCGACTTCGCCGTTAATGACGAAGATGAGAAAGGAGCACAAAATGTACACGCCAGTGACAAACATTTTCATGGCGTTCGCTCGAACGAGCGACATGCCGAGCACGGCCGTTGCACTGGCGATGATCAATAACCCTACGCCGGCTTGAATAAAACCGCCGTAAAGTCCTACCGCAAAAAAGATGATGACGGCCAATGTTTTTCTGCCCCGGGAGAGCGGAGCATTCAGCTGTTGCAGTTTTTTCTGCGGCTGCCAAACGATGAAAACGACGACGACGATCATAACGACGGCCAATATTTTTTGAAACAAGGCATCGGAGATCGTAATCGCGAAACTTGCCCCGATGATCGAGCCAATCACCGCCGGAATGCTGAGCCACAGGCTCATTTTCCAATCGAAGATACCTTTTCTGCGGAAATTCCATATCGATGTGAGGCTTTGAAACACGAGAGCGATTCGGTTTGTGCCGTTCGCCGTAGCAGAGGGGAGACCCATGAATATGAGCACGGGCATCGTGAGTAAAGATCCGCCTCCCGCCATGACATTGATGAAACCGGCAAAGATGCCGACCGTGATCATGAGCAGCAAATGTTCGATAGTCATAAGTGTCCTACGTCCTTTTCGTCTTGTCTTCCTATCATATATCAGAAAAACCGAATGTGAACAGCATTCTGCTTACAGCCGGGAGAGGGGTAAAGTTTCATGAAGCTTGCGAAAGAATTACGGGAAATCCTGGCGCCGGAACGCGTCAGTGAAAACGAAACGATTCGAAGGAATCATGCGAAGGATGAATCGCATCATGAACCGAGACTTCCTGATGTTGTCGTGTTTCCCGAGACAACAGAAGAGATTGCTGAACTGCTTGCCTATGCGAGCCGAAACGGCGTGCCGATCGTGCCTTTCGGCGTCGGTTCCAGTCTTGAAGGCCATGTAATCCCGATAAAAGGCGGGATATCGATTGATTTTGAGCGAATGAACCGCATATTGGAGGTCCGGTCCGGCGACTTTTTAGTAAAAGTTCAACCAGGTGTGACGCGGACGCAATTGAACCAAGCGTTGAAAAAACACGGGCTGTTTTTCCCAGTCGATCCGGGGGCAGATGCGACGATCGGCGGTATGGCGGCGACCAATGCGAGCGGCACGACGGCAGTTCGCTACGGGGTGATGAGGGATCAAGTGCGGGACCTCGAGGTGGTTCTCGCCGACGGGCGAATCATTCATACCGGCGGCTTGGCTGCTAAGTCTTCATCGGGATACAATTTAACTCATTTGTTCCTAGGTTCTGAAGGAACGCTTGGCGTGTTCACAGAAATTACGCTGCGCGTGCACGGCATTCCCGAGGCGACGGCGGCAGCGCGGGCGGCTTTTCCGAGTGTGAAGAACGCTGTCGACGCGGCGTTGACGATGTTGGCTTCCGGAATTCCGCTGGCACGGGTCGAATTGGTCGACGCCCGTTCGATCAAGCAAGTGAACGGGCATGAAGGAACGGCATATAGTGAAAAGGCAACGTTATTTTTGGAATTTCACGGAAACGAAGACGGGTTAAAAGCAGATGTGGTCTTGGCGCAGCAATGTGCAGAAGATGAGCGGGCAGAATCGTTCGAAATCGAATCTGATTCGAAAAAAAGAGCGCAGTTGTGGCTGGCCAGGCACCATCTTGCTTACGCATTCATTCACGGGTATCCAGACAAAAAGATTATGTTCACCGATGTATGCGTGCCGTTAACAGAGTTGACCGGCGCCGTCGTTCATGCCCGCGAGCAATTGGAGCTGGCCGGATTGGACGGTGCGGTGCTCGGTCATATCGGTGATGGGAATTTTCATGCGCTCATTATGTATGATCCTCACGACAGCCGTGAATTGGAGGCAGCGATTCAAGCGAACGAGAAGATCGTCGATCACGCGTTAAGCAGAGGGGGAACGTGCACAGGAGAACACGGAGTCGGGATCGGCAAACAAAAATACCAACAAAAAGAGCACGGTGAATCACTCGAAGTCATGAAGGCGTTGAAGAAAACGTTAGATCCCGCGGGAATCTTGAATCCAGGGAAAGTGTTGCCGTGCGATAAATGAAAACAGACGGCCGTTACGGCCGTCTGTTACATGAGTCCAGAAAGAACCGAGACGCGGACGATGATGCCGACGAACTTTTCGTCATCGTCGACCACCGCGATCGGGTATTTCGATTCAACCGCGAGATCGATCAAATCTTGGATATACGTTTCCGGATCAGTCGTATGAAATTCTTTGCGGACAATTTCCGTCAGCGGACGTTTTTCTTTCGCCGCTTTCACCGCATCGTCGACGGTGACGAGGCCGAGCAATTTCCGATCGGCGTCGACGACGAAAATACTGGACAAACCGTCGGCCTCCATTTCTTTAACCGCTACTTTCGGTCCGGCGGAAGCATGGATGGTCGTCGTCGGCTTGCGCATAATATGTTTCGCTTGCAAAACTTTTGTGCGGTCGATGTCCTGGACAAAGTCGGAAATGTATTCGTTCGCCGGGTTGGACAAGATGTCTTCCGGCGTGCCGATCTGGACGACTTCTCCGTCCTTCATGACCGCGACCCGATCGCCGAGCTTAAACGCTTCGTTCACGTCATGCGTAATGAAGACGATCGTCTTTTTCAATTTCGATTGCAGATCCAACAGTTCCAACTGCATTTCGCGTCGGATGAGCGGATCAAGGGCACTGAATGGTTCGTCCATCAGCAAGATGTCAGGATCGTTTGCCAGCGCCCTTGCCAGACCGACCCGTTGCTGCATGCCGCCTGACAATTCGCTCGGCAACTTGTCTTCCCACCCTTGCAAGCCGACCGTTTTCAACATTTCCAAAGCTTTTTCGCGCCGCGTTTCTTTGTCGACGCCGCGAATTTCCAGGCCGTATTCGACGTTTGCGGCGACCGAGCGATGGCTGAAAAGCCCGAAATGTTGAAAGACCATCGCCAATTTTTGTTGCCGAAAGGCTTTCAATCTTTTTTTATCAAAGGCGACGATGTTTTCTCCGTCAACAAGGATTTCCCCGGCGGTCGGCCGGTTGAGCAAGTTCAAGCACCGGATCAATGTCGATTTTCCGCTGCCGGACAAGCCCATGATAACGAAGATTTCTCCTTCGTTGACGTCGAAGGAAACATCGTTTACCCCGACGGTATGCCCCGTTTCTTTTAAGATTTCGTCTTTCGCTTTTCCTTCTTTTACTTTCGATAAAATCGATTTTGCATGCGGTCCGAAAATTTTCGATACGTGATTCACTTGAATTTTCGTGGCCATATTTTTGCTCCTTTACTATGGACAGGCGTGTTCATCTGCCGTTATTTTTGCGTCGTAAAACGATTGGCAATGCCGATCGTCAACCGGTCGATGATGATCGCGAGAAAAACGATGCTGATTCCGGCTTCAAACCCGTCGCCAATGCGAATGTGGTTAATCGCTTGCAGCACATCCATGCCGAGTCCTTCGGCGCCAACCATCGAAGCAATGACGACCATCGCCAACGCCATCATGGTCGTCTGGTTGACCCCCGTCATGATCGTCGGCATCGCCTGCGGCAATTGAACTTTCATCAACAACTGCCAGCGCGAGGAACCGAAGGATTGGGCCGCCTCCACCATTTCTTTCGAAACGCCGTTGATGGCCAAACTCGTTAAGCGAATGACCGGAGGTGCGCAATAAATAAGGGTTGCGAAAATCGCGGGAACGACGCCGAGACTGAACAACAAAATGGCAGGAATCAAATAAACGAAACTCGGCATTGTTTGCATAAAGTCCAAAATCGGTTTCATGATCATTTCAATCGTTTTCCATGTCGCCATTAAGATACCGACCGGAATTCCGATGATGACCGCAATAATGACCGAGGTCAAAACGATCGCCAAGGTCAGCATCATATGATCCCAAAGGTTGAACGTACCAATAAGAAACAACATCGCGGCGAACAACAAGCCAAGGCCGAACGTACGCAACCACCAGCCGATCAAGAAAACAATAATGATAAAACTCCACCACGGAAGCCATAGCAAGAAATCTTGGATATACAGTAATAAATGAAGAACAAAATTTCCGATGGCGTCGAACACAAATCCGAGAGTCGTTTTCAGCCAGTTCACGAAATCGGCGACATAATCGCCGGCGTGAATTCGTAATGCCTCCGGAAAATCGAACATGTCAAACGGTCCGGACGAATCCGAACCTGCTCACCTCTCTTTTTCAGTTGGTAAAGGAAGAATAGTTGGCGCCAACGGCCAACTACTCTCCTTGCTTCGGTGCAATTGTGACTCCACTTTTTTATTGTAGCGATTGTTCCACTTTCTTGGCTACATCTTTCGGAACCCATTTCGTCCAAATGTCCTTGTATTTCTTCAACCACCATTGGGCGGCATCTTTCGGTTTCGCTTCATTTTCTTCCATGTAGCTTAATGCCGCATTTGTCAAATCTGCGCTTGTATGGTAATTGCTTAAGAAATCAACGACCTCAGGCGCTTTGTCGGCGAACTCCATATTGACGGCGACCGACACTTCTTCTTGCGGCCAAGCACAAGCTTTGCTTTTCTTCCACACTTCTTCGCTGAAAGGCGGCTCCTGCAGCAACGTCATGTCGTATTTGCCGAGCACCCAAGTCGGGCCCCACATGTAGCCGACCCACGGTTCGCCAGCTTCATAAGCTTTCTTCAAAGACGTAAACAACGCCGTTTGCGAACCAGGGCTGAAATAGTTGTATGTTTTGTCCAAGCCGTACGCTTTGATTTTCTGGCGAAGTACCTTGTCTGCTTCCCAACCCGTCGGCGATCCGAT
The DNA here is from genome assembly GCA_035700025.1 of Bacillales bacterium. Lineage (NCBI taxonomy): Bacteria > Bacillati > Bacillota > Bacilli > Caryophanales > Caryophanales bacterium. The sequence goes on from DASSOY010000058.1 coordinate 52,933, forward strand.
GATTCTTCCTTTTTCGGGATTGGAAGGATCTTTGAATAATTCCCAGTATTTCGGAAGGTCTTTCACCGACTTGAGATCCGGAGCCATCGGCTCGATGCCGCGATCGGGATCGCCTTTGAGCATATACGTCGGTACGAAGATTCCTTGGCGGGCGTCGGAGTAGTTGACAGAAACTTGTTTAATCTCGCCGTTTTCAATCGCTTTGTTATAAATATCTTGAATGTTCAACGGCCAAATTTCCATGTACACGTCGATATCGCCTTGACGAAAAGCCAAGAAGGTCGATGCCGTAGAACCCGTTTTTACATCGGTTTCGTATCCGTACCCTTCTTCAAGGATGGTGCGGGCAATCCAGTTATGCAATTCAACACTGCTCCATTGGGGATCAGCGAAAACGATCTTCCCAACGTCTTTCCCTGAAGAATTTTGGCTGCCGCAGGCAGATAAAACGAGAAGCGGGATGACGAGTAATGAAAACAAAATCGGTTTCATCTTTCGGTTCACTGATTATGTCCTCCTTATATCGAATGATGTTATTAATAACCTATACTTATGTTAACACCGGGTAATCCGATGCGGCAAACGTTGTATGAATGGAATTGCGGGGATATGAGGTTATTATGGCTTGAGAATGGACAGAGAATCAATCAAAGGAATAAATACCACAAATTAAAACAAATTAAACCTGTTTTACAAAGATTGCGAGGGGTTGCCAAGAATCTTGCCGCGCCGGAATTGGCACGGTATACTTGGTAAAGATGATTTTCAACTTGATAAAAAAGGAGTGGTGACCTCCGATGAAAGGGTTTGTGGCCCTCGGCAGCTTGATGGCTTTTCTCGGCGTCGTGATCGGCGCGTTCGGCGCACACAGCTTAAAAAACATTGTAACTGGCAAATGGGCGGACATTTATGAGACAGGCGTGCACTATCACTTGATCCATGCGCTGGCGCTTATTTTAGTAGGCATTCTGGCAGACAAGTTTCCCGGAACGTTCATGCAGGCAGCCGGTTGGCTGTTGTTTGCCGGAATCGTGTTGTTTTCCGGCAGTTTGTACGTGATGAGTATAACGAAAATTTCGGTGCTTGGAGCAATCACCCCAATCGGCGGTGTCGCTTTTCTAGCTGGCTGGGTGTTCGTGCTGGTTGCCGTACTCCGGGGATAAAGATAAGACCGCTGGAAGATTCAACTTCCCGCGGTCTTTTTCCGGTTCCTAACCGGAAATCGAATAAAATTGAGGTGCCGGCGGATAAAAGTAGTTGATTTCCGTTTCGAAAGTAATGTAATCGACGTAAATCATCAGCAATACGTAACGCCTTGTTCCGTTTCTTTCCCTCAGGATGATATGATCTTTTCCGGCGGCTTCAATAACACCTGTAAAAACTTTGCTGGACCACGGCGAGTTGTTTTCGAAAGACATGTAAATGGTCGCTACTTTTCCGGCGTTGAGACGAAGGATGTTTTCAATGTAAGAGGCTTCCTGCACTTGCTGAGCGATCGATGGCGGAACTCCGCCGAACACCCCTTGACCGAAACCTCCAGCTCCGGCAACGCCTTGCGGCGCGCCGGTTCCGCCTACACCATAATAATGTTGTCCCTGTCCGCCCATTTGAAAGCCCATCGATCCGCCCATTGGCTGCGATTGGAACGAAGGCTGCTGGGGGGCATAACCGTACGGATATGAAGCTTGCGTATACGGGTACGCTGACTGCTGCGCATAACCCGGCCAAGCAGCACCGCCGTAATAGCCGCTGTACGGGTTGGACTGCATCATGCCTCCTTCCGGATAGGCTCCCTTTTTCCCTTGTTCACGCGTTTCCTCGGATTCATATTCCGACAACCGCCTCACTCCTTTTTATTGGAAGTTAACCATTGTACACGTGCGGACATTCACTCTCAGCCGGCGCGTAATAGCAGAATGACTTATACCTTCCGACGTTCCACTGATCAAACCATTGCGCGGGGCATTCGCCCGAGGGCTCGAAAAACCACAACGAATTGCTGGCTGGATAATACCGTTGGCCTTGAATGACTTTCCGGGCAAGATTGATGTCGTGTTGACGAGCTCGTCGATAAAAAAAACCGTACAATGTGGCTTCGAATCCTCCCGGGCGTTGGTAGACCATTTGCGGAATCGTTCGGATCCCTTCAAAGTCGAGACAATTGGCCAACACGCGATTGACGCCGACGTTTCCTACCATCAGCATCGCTAAATTACCGTCGCTCACCGCCTCCGCCCGCATTAAACGCGCAAGCAGCTTAATGTCTTCCGAAGTTGCTCTAATAACGGCCATAATTCACCTCACCCTGATCTGTATCCATTTTATGAGCGTATCGATCGATTATGCCCGAAAGTCAACGGGGACAAGGATTGAATTGCTTTGGAACATATCGAGTCAACCGCCCACAAGTTTCTTTTATAGGGAATGCGAAGGCGTGGCGAAATGTGCTTAAGCAACGAGGAACAAAAAAACCTCCCGTTCGGGAGGTCAAGATGGCGGGGCATCCGGGCTGAGCCCTTTCAATATATAACGGATCGTCGCTTCGCGTTCTTCCTCGTCATCCCAATTCAGCTCGGATCGCAACCATTGGCGGGCCAGCAAATAGCCTGCCCCCGATGACGCCGCGAGGCGCATGATCGTGTACGGCGATCCTTGAATGAGTTCGCCCTTCTCCTGAAAATGGACGATGATGCCGCGAATTTTGGCGAGCGGCGCCGGGGCGACATGTTTTTTGAACAGTTGTTGCAGCTGCGGGTGAAACGGGATTTCTTGAAACACGATCTTAATGAGCGAAAAATGACGTTCGAGAAACTTTCTTCGGTTTTCAATCATCGACCGTACGAAGTCCTCGAAATGCTCATAACGCCGATTGAGTACTTTGTTCAAGTCGCCGATGATGAACGGCGCGATAATTTGGCGGATTACGGGTTCGACGATCGCCTGAAGCAGTTTTTCCTTCGTCTTATAATGGCGAAAAATCGTACCTTCGGCGACGCCTGCGCGCCGGGCGATCTCGCTCGTCGAGGATGAGGCGTAGCCTTTCTCAGAAAACATTTCGATTGCCGCGATCATGATTTGCTTCTGCTTTTCCGTTAACGTTTCGTCTTGGGCGGTTTCTTGAAACCATGCATCCCAGTCCATTCAATATCCCTCTTTTCAAAACCGGTCGCTCTCATTATAAACGACGAAGCCGTTTCAATGCGACAATGTTCAGGATCATGAACAACAACGCGTACCCGAGCAAGACGGCCAAATCGAGGCCGATGTCTCCGAAAGAAGCATCTCTGAGCATGACGCCGCGCAAGGCGTCCGCTCCGTAAAACAATGGAGTGAAGTAACCGATCCAACTCACCCAATCTGAGATCGTCTCCAGTTCGAAAAGGCCGGAGAAAAATACTTGCGGCACGATCACGAGCGGAATGAATTGAATCATTTGCAATTCGTTCCGGGCGGCGGCCGACAGCAAGATGCCGAGCGAAAGCGCGGTCAAGGCGAGCAGCAAATTGATGAGAAAAACGTAGCCGACGCTGCCGGCCATCCATAGGTCGAGCACATAGACGGTGTAGGCAACGAAAACGGCGGTTTGCATCATCGCGAAGAGTCCGAAGCCGATCACGTAGCCGACGACGATTTCCGTACGGCGGATCGGGCTCGACAGCAAGCGCTCAAGCGTGCCTTTCGTGCGCTCGCGCAAAAAGGCGACGCCGGCGATCAAGAACACGAAGAAGAAGACGAAAAAGCCGAGCAGCACCGGGCCGAAGCGGTCGAAGGAAGAAAGCGACGGACCTCCGTGCAAATAATGAATGTCCGGCTGCACGGCAGCCGGGCCGACTGCGGATTGAAAGACATTTTGTAAAAGTTGCAGGACGGCGCGGTTGGCCGTCGGGTCGCTGCCTTCGAGCCACACTTCCGGTTTGTGGTCGGTGAAGGAAACGATGGCGTCCAGCTCTTGATCGGCCAATGCACTTTTTGCTTTCGGCATCGACCATTCGTGAATATCGGCATTCGTCGACTTGGCGTGCTGCACGATCGGTGCGGGTACGTCGACGAAGGCGACGGACGGTTTGTACTCGTCGTTTTGAAAGACAAGGTACAACAAGCTCATGATGAAGAGCGGGGCCACAAACATGAGCGCAAGCGTCCGTTTGTCGCGTTTGAATTCGAGCAAAATTCTTTTCACGAGCATCATGATTTTCATTGGGCGGCACCTCCGTATACGAGAAAAGCATCTTCGATCGACGCGGTTCCGGTTTCTTTTTTTAAAGCGTCCGGCGTCCCGTTCGCGATCAATTCGCCGTCGCGAATCATCGCCAACCGGTCGCACCGCTCCGCCTCATCCATGACATGCGTCGTGACGAGAATCGCGGTGCCATTGTCCCGCAATTTTTCAAACGCATGCCACACTTGTCGGCGCAGCACCGGGTCGATGCCGACCGTCGGCTCGTCGAGAATGAGCACCTTCGGCTCGTGTACGAGCGCGATCGCCAATGAAAGCCGCCGTTTCATGCCGCCGGAAAACTTCCGGACGAGCTTATCCGCCTCATGCGTCAAGTTGACAATCTCAAGTACGGCGCTGATGCGTTCTGTGCGCGCTTGCCTCCGCAAACCGTACAACGACGCAAAGAAATGCAAATTCTCCTTCGCGGTCAAATCATCATACAAAGCGTCGGATTGCGCCATGTATCCGATTCGCTTCACGGTACTCAAATTTGGCATACGTGTACCAAGTACGTCGACCTGCCCGGCCGACGCCTGATCGATGCCGGCGATCATTTTCACTAACGTCGTTTTCCCAGCTCCGGACGGACCGAGCAACCCGAAGATTTCCGGCTTTTCCATTGCGAGATTCACCGACCGGATGACCGACCGGCCGTCAAACGCCTGCGTGACGTCGTGCAATGCGACATAAGGATCCATTATGGTCCCCCCATTTCGATAAGTGAGTGATTACTCACTTACATTGTAGTCAGAAACATTCGAAATGTAAAGTTCGGTTGCGGAACATTTTTTTCCCTCTATGTACAATCAAACCGGGGCAAAAATAACTCCGGACGTATGCTCCACGCCAATTTTATCAGGATTCACAGCGTCACCGACCGACCGCCTTGCCGATCGTTGAATTTGCTCCAAACAACTGCCGTTTCGCTCTAAACGACCGCGGTTTTGCTCCAATCCATTCGGTTTTCGCTCGAATCCACCCAGTTTTCGCTCGAAAAGCTGGCAAAATCTGTGGATAACTCGCTGCACAGTGATTAGTGCACGGTTTTTGGAACACATTGCGCGCTTCAACCAAAAAAACCTGCCGGACGAGGCGCGGCAGGCTTCCCATTTTACCGAATCACAAGTTTACACGGCAAAATATTTTTTCACTTGATCGTCTTGCAAGATCGTGCCGACATAAAATGGGCCGAATTCGGCGAATCTTGCACTCGCTTCATCGAAGCGCATTTCATAGACGAGCTTTTTGAATTGCAGGACGTCATGCGAGAACAACGTCACGCCCCATTCCCAATCGTCGAATCCGACGGAACCGGAGATGATTTGCTTCACTTTGCCGGCGTATTCGCGGCCGATCAACCCGTGGCCTTTCATCATTTCGCGGCGTTCGTCCATCGACAACATGTACCAGTTGTCCTCGCCGTCGCGGCGCTTGTCCATCGGGTAAAAGCAAACGTAGTGCGCCTTCGGCAAGACCGGTTTCAACCGTGCGCGTATGCGCGGATCATCTTCCGGATCGGTACCCTCTTTCGCCAAGTAGTTGCTTAGTTCAACGACGGAAACGTAAGAATACGCGGGGAGCAAATATTCCGCGAGTTCCGTCTTGTTCATGGCCAATTCGATTTCGCCGAGTTCATCCAACGTCGGGCGGAGCAGCAAGATCATCACGTCCGCCTTTTGGCCGAGAATGGAATAAACGGCATAGCTGCCTTCGCGGTTCATCTGATTGTCTTCCCACTTGTTCATGAAGTCGATAAATTCATTCGTAATACGCTCGCGGTCATCGCTGGAAAGTTGTTTCCACCGTGTCCAATCGATCGAACGAAAATCGTGCAGGCAATACCAGCCTTCGATTGTTTGAGCTGCTTCGTTCATTTATGGATCCTCCTTGCAGATGGAAAATTCGTCTCGGTTTCACTCGGTTTCACTATATCACAAAACTTGTCTCAGTTCTTCCGGCGCATCGTGAATCAAGATTCTTTTGCTTGGAAAATAAACAAGGAATGTGTTCATCATCGTTTGCACCGTCTCAATCAGTCTTTTTATCTTTTATTGTATGACGCATAAGAAGCCGAAGGCAAACCATCCTATGAATAAAGCGGTGAAAATGAAAGCAATGGAAGGTGAAGCGAATGAATTTGCTCAAGGCATTGACCGAAGCCCGAGGCGCACCCGGATTCGAAGGTGAAGTGCGCCGGATGATGCGCCGAGAACTGCAAGACCATGCGGACGAAGTGTTGTATGATCACACGGGAAGTATTTTCGGCAAAAAAAGAGGAGCGGCGGATGCACCGCGTGTTCTGTTGGCCGGTCATATGGATGAAGTGGCGTTCATGGTAAGCGAAATTACCGACGATGGGTACTTGCGATTCAAACCGCTCGGCGGATGGTGGGAGCAAGTGCTCCTTTCCCAACGTGTCGAGGTGGTGACTGAACAGAGAAGCTTCACCGGCGTCATTGGTTCGCGGCCGCCGCACGTGCTGACAAAAGAAGAACGCGAGAAGGTGTTTCCGATGAAGGAGATGTACGTGGATATCGGAGCCGGCAGCAAGAACCAAGCAGCGGCATGGGGCGTGGCTGTCGGGGATCCGATCGTGCCGGTGTGCCCGTATGAAGAGTTGGCCGATGAAGACACCATTCTCGCTAAAGCGCTTGATAATCGCGTCGGTTGTTATGCGGCAGTAGAAGTGTTGAAACAACTGAATGAAGGCAGCCATCCGAATGAGGTGTATGCGGGTGCGACGGTCCAAGAGGAAGTCGGTTTGCGTGGAGCTGAAACGGCGCCGCACGTCGTGCAGCCCGACGTGGCGATCGCGTTGGACGTCGGGATTGCCGAGGATGGACCGTCGGAGAAAGAAAAAAACAAACCGAAACTCGGCGGGGGTCCGCTCGTTACATTTCTTGACGCGACGATGATTCCGAATACGCGGTTTCGCGATTTGATCGTCGAAACCGCCGAGGAAAACGGGATTTCCCATCAAGTCGAAGTCATGACAGGAGGCGGGACGGACGCCGGGAAATTCAACTTATACAAGCGCGGTGTCCCAACGGTGGTGATCGGCGTCGCCGCGCGCTACATTCACAGCAACGTGTCGATGGTGAGCAGGCAAGACGTAGACCGTATGGTCCGTTTGCTTGCCGCTGTCATCGACAAGTTGGACGCCGAAACGGTTCGGTATTTGTGCGATTACCGGTAACAGCGTGCCCGGTTTGACGCACACAAATGACCTCGTCTTCCTGTTCGATTACGATGGTTCGCCGAGCGCCTTTTTATTCCGGTCGAGCACGCGTTTGTAATACGTATAAAACCAGTCGATTTCGCCCGGGGCGAGCGCTCTCGTTTCCGTTTCTCCGCCGTAATGGTGGAGGGCCATCAGAAACAAGCTCATCATTGCGCGCGTGTTCAACGATTCGTCGAGTAACTCGGACAAAGAAGCCATCGTTTCCGGACGAATTTCCGGGCAAGTCAATTTGTCGTTCGCCTCTGCAGCAGCGAGCTTGTAAAATTCACCGATCATCCTCGCTCTGTCCGAACCGCTTCCTTCGGCGCAAATGTACACTTGTACAGCGACCCCGGAGCGAATTCTCCGCTGTGAAATGCCGGCAAATTTTTTTCCACCGATACTGAGATCGTAACGTCCCGGACAATAGGATCCGTTCACTTCGCCGACGTCGACTTTGGTTTCGAACGGTTCGAGCATCCGCTTTACGATGTTGGCCATCGCTTCATACCCTTTGTCGATGTCGACTTTCTGGTTGTCGGGAAACACAAGCGTCAAATTGAAGATGCCTTTGTCGAGAACGACCGCCAGTCCGCCGGAATTGCGGACGATCACCCGATATCCGCGCGTTCGCAAATAATCGGTACCTTGTTTGATATTCGGAAGGCGGGCGTCTTGGATGCCGAGGACGACCGTCTTGTCGTGAACCCACGTGCGGGCCGTCGGGACGGAGATCCCCTTGCCAACGGCGTGGCAAAGCATGTCATCCATGCCGAACGATTGCTCGGCATCAAGCGCCGGTCCGATGCCGGATTGGTCAATGACCCGCCACTTCGGTTGATACAGCACGTTTCCCTGTTCCATTCCTTCGTCTCCTTACTCATCCATTCCTCGTCCATTATATCACGTTTTTTCGAGCGATCTCGACAACGGTTGGTCTTAGTCAGCGGCAGGGATTCCGTTCCATTTCGGCGAATTAGAAAATAGACGTGCGGAACAAAGAAGGGAAAGACATCCGAGAACGTTTCCCTTTAAAAAACCGATCCTCGCCATTTCAGCGGTGAATCAGTCCCTCGATCGCCTCGCGACGATTTTTTTCGAGGACGCTCTTGGCAAAACCGATCGAAAACAAGTAAAATCTATTAACGGAATAAGACGACCCTGGCCGGGGGATGTTTTTTTTAAAAAGGGGGTTACCGATGAGGCTGTTATTGCCTGCGCTGGCGGGATTGGTGGTGTTGTTCGTCGTACTGGAATTTACCATTCCCGGTACAAAAGAAGACGATAAACCGACAATGAAGCCGGGAACTGTGAAAAGCGCGGAATTGACGGAAACAGAGAAAAATTTATTATTCGCGGGAGGAGCCAAGTCGATCTTCGCTTTCGATTACCGCGTGCCGACGGAGACGATCAATGAATTAAAAGTGTGGATTGACCATTACGAAGACGGCAAGAAACGGGAACCTTTAATTTCCCACAGTACGGAAGTGGTCAGCCGTTCCGGACGGATCATCGCTACGTTTCAAGAAATGTCGTTGACGAACGATACAGTCGCCAAGTGGGTGCTCACGACGGCCGAGGAAAAAGAACGTTCGCATGTTGCTTACGTTCGGAAACAGCCTTCGACTTCGGGGATCAAAGCGACGTTAAAACGGGCGCAAACAATGAAAATTAAGTCCGCGGAGCCGATCATTTTGGCTGTTATCGTCAAAGACACCGATGCGGCATCGATCAGCGTCGGCGGCGGAGTTTTTCAAGATCCTACTGAATTGCAAAGCGTTATTCACCGGTATCAATCGGTTTACGTGCTGCGTTGCCGCTTTCGCTAAAAAAGCCCCTCGTCTTGGAATCACTCGTTGTTTCCAATTGGTCGAACGGAAAAGCGAAGGATTTTTCATTTTATGGAAAGGACATGAGCGAGTTTTGTCGAACGCATATAAGGACGATGAAACACATGAAGGGGTTGAAGCTGTGGCAGATTCGAGAATTGTGCAGTTGGCGGACACGCTTGTCCACCATTCCATTGAAGTTAAGCAAGGCGAACGGGTATTGCTCATGGGTTCTACGGTCGCGGAGCCGCTCTTGAAAGAAGTGTACCGCACCATTTTGCAGGCGGGCGGATTGCCGATCACGCAATTTACATTGCCCGGCGAGTTGCGCATATTGTTGGATGAAGGCAATGAACAACAGTTGACCGATTTACCGTTCGAAGAATGGGCGTTTCATCATGTAGATGCGTTGATTCAAGTGGTTGCCCCCGCTAACACGAAAGAACTGACAGGCATCGACATGAACAAATTGCAGTTGCGACAGAAAGCTTTCGAGCCGCTTTCGCAACGATTGATGACGGATCAAATCCGCTGGGTCGTCACGCAGTTTCCGACGAATGCGGGCGCACAGGATGCGGAAATGCCGCTTGAGCAATACGAAGATTTCGTTTACGGCGCGACGAATGTCGATTATGCAAAACTGAAGGAGACGATGGAAGAGGCGGCAGCGTATTTCAACAAAGCCTCGAAAGTTCGCGTCGTTGCCGAGGGAACCGATATTACGGTCGACATCGAAGGACGCGAAGCGGTCATCTCTTATGGAAAAAGAAACGTGCCGGACGGCGAGTTTTTCTACACGCCGAATCATTTAAAAACCGAAGGCTGCATCTATTACGATTGGCCGGCGTTGATCGGCGGCCGGGAAGTTCAAGGCATCCGCCTTGTTTTCAAAGAGGGCAAAGTCGTTGAGGCAAGTGCCGAAAAGGGCGACGATTACTTGCAGCAAATGTTAGAAACGGATGAAGGCGCGCGTTATCTCGGAGAGCTCGGCATCGGTACGAACTTTGGTATCGCGAAACCGACGAAAAGCGTTTTGTTTGATGAAAAAATCGGCGGATCCGTTCACATGGCGCTCGGGAATGCGTATAAGAAAGCCGGCGAGGGCAACAAATCGGCGATTCATTGGGACATGGTGAAAAACTTAAAAGACGGCGGCGAAATTTATCTCGACGGCCGCTTGATTCAAAAAAGCGGCGAGTGGGTGTATTGAAAAACGCTTGCCAAGTCGATGGTGTTGAGCCTGCAGGTTGAAACGTCCGTTTGGAAACGGTCCCGTCGTGGAATGATAATAAGGCGAAATTTTGAAACACGGGAGGTGGACGAATGGAGACGGCTTATCAAGAATGTATGAAAGCGTGCTGGGAGTGCATGGAAGCGTGCAATCATTGTTATGATGCCGCTTTGAAGTCGGACAACCTGGATGACTTTCTCGACGTCATCCGGCTGACACAGGAATGTGCTTCCGTCTGCAGCTATACGGCGGAAGCGATTTCGAGACATAGTCTTTTTGCAGAAGAAATTGGTGCGCTTTGCGCCGTAATTTGTGAGTCGTGCGGCAACGCCTGCAAGAAGATGGAAGACTCTTTTTGCAAAACGTGTGCCACGCAATGTCTCGCCTGTGCGGAAAGATGCCGAAAACTCGGCGTGTAACAAAGGCTTTCCGAGTGTGGAGAATCGCTTCGATTTTCCACGCTTATTTTTTAATGGCCGTGTATCGCATTTTGCGCACGGTATTTGTCCGCTTCTTTAACGTATATCGTATATTCATTGTTTTGCGCTCCCCATTGACCGCCGGCGGGAAATTGCGCCCTCACGACGACGCGATACTTCACCCCGGATTCCTTCAACCTTCCGACCGCACGGTAGTAGTCTTTCATGCTGAACGTATTGTACACGTTCGTTTTTTTGCTGGAAAACAGCCATTCGAACCATTCCATAAGTGCTTGCAAGATGCCCAAAGTGGATTTCCTCCTCTAAGTTTTTCGTCTCCATAACACCCGCGGTTGCAAGTTTCTTCCTTCCGTTCCTTATTTCGCCGATCGGAACGGATTTTCCTGCATATAAGGTCCCATTGTGTCGAATCATTCGGTATGGTTAAATGGGGAAAAGGAGAGAGTCGCAAATGACGATGGAGGCTTGGAACAAAGGAAATTATTTTATTTCAACGGATAAAGCGAAGCTGGACAGGGAGACGATTTATCGTTACTTGGCTGAGGAATCTTATTGGGCGGAACAATTGCCGCGCAGCGTGTTCGAGAAATCCATCGAAGGTTCGGCCGTCTGCTACGGGGTTTATTTTAAAGATCCGAAATCCGGCCTCATGAAACAGGTCGGCTTTGCGCGTGTCATTTCCGATTTAGCCACTTTCGCGTATTTGGCTGATGTGTTCATTCTCAAACCACACCGCGGCAAAGGGTTGTCGAAATGGCTCGTCGATGTCATTTTGCATGATTCGCGACTGTCGGGACTGCGCCGGTTCTTGCTGGCGACGAAGGATGCACACGGATTGTATTCGCAACACGGATTCAAACCGCTGGCCAATCCCGAATCGATGATGGAAATCGCGCGGGGCGCCTCGATTTATAAAGAGCGGTAGCGGGCGGTTTAAATCGTTTCTGCATGAGCTTATTGTGTCAGCAAAGGGGGTTGCACGTTTGTATTTATTGGATGGCATGTTGGTGATGGTTTTAGGGATCGCAGGTTATGCGCTCGCACGCGGCCTGTTCGTCATGCTGCAATTTTATCGATCGAGACGCATCCGCTGGATCAGGGAAGGCGGTCTGCTGCTTTTCGTATCATGGATGTTCTGGGTAATTTCCGTTACGTTGTTTCCGATTCCGATCGGCATTCGTCTCGAGGCGCATCCCCGGCTGAATTTGGTTCCGCTCGTATCCGTCATGAACAGCATCAAGCAAATCGGCACCGCCTATGAAGGTGATTCTTTGTTCATGCTTCATCTCGTTTTGCGCAACGTCGGCGGGAATTTTTTATTGTTGTTGCCTTTAGGTTTTCTGGCGCCGATGCTCTGGGAGCGGATGTTAGCTTTGAACTCCCTTTTCCTCTTCGCTCTCGTAACGACGATCGGCATAGAAACGTTGCAATTGTTGGAGACGTTGGCCGTCGGCATTGGACACGCCGTTGATATTGACGACGTAATCTTTAATGCATCGGGTGCCGTTGCCGGCTATTTTATTTATCGAATTGCTAAAAAATATAGTAAGTCAGTCAAGAAGCCGGTCGGCGTAGGGGACACGATCCAGTAGCCCCATCGTATTGACTGCCAGCCGAGTCCTTTCAAATGAAAGATCGTTAGTTAATAAGAAACCAAGTTAATTGTGGGGGGCAGTATACCAGAAGAAACCGTTATTGAAAAATGTCTTGTCATGTTGGATATGGCCTTAAATCGGCATCCACACAGAGACCAAGGAGCGAAAAAACACAACCATTCTACTTCTTATCTATGCGCAGCTTCGAGAACATGAGTCCCTTTGGGAGATCTGAGAACCTGAGAGCGAAGGACACCTTACAAGAACTCGCGAAACTGTTTTTATATTTTTAGAACCTGTATCACGGATGTAGGACTGATTTATAAGCAACATTAATAGAAATTCTTATAAATTAGGTATAATGGCTTATTTAAAATAGCTAAAAGATAGTTCGTTTGTATTGATTTTCAAAAAATGGGAGGGAAATTTGAATTCAGTGTAGAAAATCTTTTTAGACAAGAAAGGAAAAATAAGGAGATAATAAAGTGAAAAAATCAGAAATGTTAAAAAGTCGTTTTTAGCTGTTGTGATGTGCCTTTCTTTATCGCTTGTTTTAATCCCAACAAATTCATCCAGTGCATCGTCAGTAAATCACACAATGTCAGAAAAGAAAGTTGACAAGATATTATTGAATATCGGGGTTCCGCAAACTGTAATAAATGAGTGGGAGTTTCCCAAAAAACTGAAACTTGCTCAAAAGGCGAAGAAGAACAAAAAGATAAAGTTTGTAAAACACATCGAGAAAGATTATTATGTAAATTCTGAAGGGCAACTAGAAGCTGTCCCTAAACATAGCGCAACGGGGATTTCTACAATGTCATCAACTATTCCTGAGACAGATTTAACACTATCCTTCGATGTTGTTGATCTCTATACAAAATATGGCGTTTATGGTAATTTCCATTGGCTCACATCTGTGGATCTAGATGGTGATAGGATGGGAATGGCTGTTAATGAGGACTGGAACTTAATTGCAGGCTCCTACGCCTGTCATAATTATTGGAAACCTTTGGCCGACTCAGTATGGTATGATGGTGGAAATTGCGGAGGTCGTCCATTAACAATTGATGTTTATGGTGCTGATTGGAATGTAGAAAACTTCCCAGGAGAAAATAATGTAGAAGCGAAAAGAGCTAAAGGGTATATTTACTTTGAAATGTCCCCCTCTGATCCATATGCTTATCGAAGAGTAATATCACAATATTGTCATGATAATACGAGCGGTGGAACATCATCTATTTCAGTTACAATAGGTCCTCTTTCAGTGAGTCATACAACAAGTTCCGGTTCAATAAGCAAAGCAGCGGAAGATACAAGCTTTTAAAAAACATTTTATGATAATCCCTTTTGCTCAGAAATCCCTAATCATAAGAACGGTTGTTTGATACAATGGAATTACAAACAATCTATTGGCTGGCCATTTATTCTGAGCTAACGGAATAATCATTAAACATTATAAAGGTAGGGTGTTATCCCCACCTTTATGTTGATGAAATTACCGAGTAAAGACACAATGTTAAGGAAGGGTTTAACTTTGAAAAAATATACACTTGGAATATTGATCGTATCCCTATCACTTCTTACTCAAGCCATAATTTTTACAGTAGCTAAATCAGGGAATGGATTATGGTATCAAAATGTTTTACCTATTTCGTACATCCTAGTGGCAGTGGTTATTATATGGGGATTAGTTTTAATATATTTTGATATATTTTAAACCGGTATAACCTATTGCCTGATGGTGTTAATTCAATTAGAGACTCAAACTAAACATTCGCTTTTACAGATCAAGCGATGTTATGCTTCTTCCTTTGGAAATCCAATAGAAAATAGCTCGAACAGATCCTCCGTAGGCCAAAACGAATATCGAAAGGGCGAAAAAAAGAATGAAAGGCCGGACCGTTAGTCACTGTGAAATTTATAATAATCCCAAACGGATAGAAGCCACCTTTTGCTTGGTCATTCTCTTTTTTGGTTGTTGAGCAAAAGATGCCCATCAGAATAATTTGATAATAATGTGTTCCTGCTATTATGCAACGCTAGTGATCTGATATGAAGGAGCTCTCAAGCGGCGCCGTATCTTATTTTTGGTTCATTGCCCCGTTTTTTGACGAACTTTACTAGATGGAGCACTTTTTAATGTGTCTCCAAGCAAAACTTTACATGAAGTAGCGGAAATGATAGCCTTATCCGCTGAGTCAGATCTTTTCAAACCAGGCCTCTCATGGCGCAAAAAGTCATACCCGCAGACGCTCAATGTCAAGTTGTTCATTGTGCATTGTACGCTCCTCCTTGGAAAAGGATAAAAGCATCGCACGAACGCAAACATGTCATCGACGGTGAGCAGTTTGGTTTCCTTGGGTTCTCACATTTTATCTCTCCGACTGGGGAACTGATACGAAATAAGGTCGCGGTTAAGCCCGAAAAGACTTAGCGCATAGGGAACTCGTGGATTCTCCTTATCGATTTTATTCTTTTACCTCCAGGCTTTATTATCAGCTCCGTGTTAACAATAGATTTAGAAACAAGATGATCTTTATACGTCACTTCACTTTTTGTTTTCCATTTCTCGGGCGACCGCCCAAATAAAGCCTGCTAATTTACACGCAACAGTTGTTAAGGCTTTCCCGCTCGATTTTCCTTTACTCATCATCCGAAAATATTTGTTGTGTAGCCGGTGTTGGGCTTTCTATGAGATGGCCTGTGCGCCGTTGCCGGTTATTTTAGTTATCGTATTACAAGAAAATATAGTAAGTCTGCCAAGAAGCCGAATCACCGTCAGGGATACGATTAAGGCGGGAAGACATTAATCATTTGGCACAAGCCAAGTGTAGCCTTTACATAAGGAAGAAAACCAGGTTTTCACCGCCGTGTAAAACCTCTATAATGAAGAGCAACAAGTATTTTTTCACTTCCAACTTCCGGAAATGGATGTGACCACCGATGGCTCATCGCGCGTTTCAACTTGACGAAGAGAAGGTTTTCAAAGATCCGATTCATCAGTACATCCACGTGAAAGACACGCTCATTTGGGATTTGATCGGCACGAAGGAGTTTCAGCGCTTGCGGCGTATCCGTCAGCTCGGCACGACGTACGTGACGTTCCATGGTGCCGAACATAGCCGTTTCAGTCATTCGCTCGGCGTTTACGAAATCGTTCGCCGCATCATCGACGTCTTCGACGAGCGGCCGCAATGGGATCCCGAGGAGCGCCTGCTCGCGCTCGCTGCAGCCCTGCTGCACGACGTCGGGCACGGACCCTTTTCGCATACGTTCGAGAAGGTGTTTCATCTTGATCATGAAGAGTGGACGAGGCGCATCATTCTCGGCGATACGGAAATTCACCGCGTTCTGCTTGCGGCCGGAGACGATTTCCCGCAAAAAGTCGCCGACGTGATCGCAAAGACTTACGAAAACAAGCTCGTCGTGAGTCTCATTTCCAGCCAAATTGATGCAGATCGGATGGACTACTTGCTGCGTGACGCGTATTATACGGGCGTGAGCTACGGGCATTTCGACATCGAGCGGATTTGGCGCGTGATGCGGCCGCACGACGACCAAGTCGTCATCAAGCAAAGCGGGATGCACGCGGTCGAGGATTACATCATGAGCCGCTATCAAATGTATTGGCAAGTGTATTTCCATCCAGTGACGCGAAGTGCCGAGGTGATTCTTGGCAAGATTCTCAAGCGCGTCCGGCACTTGCACGAATCGGGGTATGTCTTCAGGGAGACACCGGAAAGAATTTTACCGTTCATTCGCGAG
Organism: Bacillales bacterium; assembly: GCA_035700025.1. Taxonomy (NCBI): domain Bacteria; kingdom Bacillati; phylum Bacillota; class Bacilli; order Caryophanales; species Caryophanales bacterium. The sequence goes on from DASSOY010000058.1 coordinate 69,232, forward strand.
GCGGCGGCGTTGGACGATTATTTAAAATTGGATGAATCGGTCGTCATGTACTATTTTCAAATGTGGCAGGAAGAGGATGACGCGGTGCTGCGGGACTTGTGCGGCCGCTTCATGAATCGGCGCTTGCTGAAATACGTAGAATTCGACCCGCATGCGGAAATGGAAGCTTACATGCACTTACGCGATTGGTTTCGCGAGGCGGGCATCGATCCCGACTATTACCTCGTCGTTGATTCGTCGAGCGATTTGCCGTACGACTTTTACCGGCCGGGCGAAGAAGGTGAACGTTTGCCGATTCATTTGCTTACGGCTTCCGGAGAATTACGCGAGCTGTCGCGCGAGTCGGACGTTGTCGAGGCGATTTCCGGAAAAAAAAGAACCGACCATAAATTGTATTTTCCTGAAGATTTGCTTGCCGGCTTGCCGGAATCTACGGTTAAATTGAACATTTTGCATACATTGAGGGGGACTTAGATTGCTGGAGGACCACGCGAAGCTGCTGGAGGTCTTGCACCATGCCCGTGACGGCATTGGACGAAGAAAACTGCAGAAAATCTTGTACGTGTTAAAAAAACTGCATTTTCCGTTTCACGAACAATTTCACTTCCAATTTTACGGGCCGTACTCCGAAGAGGCGGCGCTCCGCGTACAGGAGTTGTGCAACTTGAAGTTTTTGCATGAGCAAGAAAGCGGAAAGGGCCACGGCGTGTATGTTTTGAGCGAGGAAGGGAAAGCGTTCTTGCAGCATCATGATGTGCACATGCCCGGACTTGATCGCTGTGTCCATTTGCTTAACGCCCAAAGCACGCGGTTCCTCACGCTGCTTGCGACGGTGCTGCATTTTTCCGAATTGCCGCCGAAGGAAACCGAAAGAAAAGTGTTTGCCCACCATCGCCAACAAGGCTACACGAAGCAAGACATCGAGGAGGCCGTTCGGTTCGGGCGGCAGTTGCAGCCGAAACATTTTGCCATGTAAACTTCAGAGTGCAGTCTATGAAAATGTAACATCAGTTGTGAAAAAGCGGGAATCGCTCATGACAGACGCTATTTTAATCAAATAGGCCGCTTTTTTCCAAAATCGCTCACCAGAAACGCTAATTCCCGTGATTGGTGAAAAAACCTGCCGGCTTTCGACTAGATTCGGAAAATAACGTTCTTCATGAACGATTTCATTTGAAAATCGCCTATTAAAAGAAAATAAGAACACAGGTGCACGATCCTTTCACCGACAAAATGAATACAGGATGTCACCTAGGTTTGCCGAAGGATTTCTTAAGAGCTGCCTGCGTAGCAGGCAGCCCTCGTTTATTTCCACCAGTCGAGAAATCTTCTAAGGATCGAACGAGAGGAACGGGTGTATTTTTGCCGCAAGCTGTACTGTTTCATCTTTTCATATTGCAGCAAGACCGCAGTGCCGTAAGGTTGATCAAATCGATGTTCGCGGACGAGGGTGTTCCAGGCGGCGTACCGACCGGTTCTTGCCGGAGGGCAAGGGTCGACGAGCGGATATCCTTCCGGAGGCGGCTTGTTCGCTGCAAGAGCGTACAAATGTTGAATGTGCGCAAGCACCCCGTCTTGCGGAGTCGGAAAGCTGGCGCCGGAGGGCTGTGTCTTTTGCGCGCAAAGCCGGCAGTAGTTGTTTTGTTCCGGATCGACTTCTCCTTTGAAGCCAAAGTCGTCGGTTTCGAGGAGCGCCTGGGCGAAGGCAATGTCTGCTCTTACGCCGTAGTGGTTGCCGAAGGCGATATAATGCCGTCCGAGTTGAGGGGCTTCGTCGTTGACGTGCCTCGCATAGATGTCTAATTGTGCGGCACTGAGAAACGAGGGTCCGAGAATCGGCTCCATTTTTTCAGTGCGGCTCGACACGAGGATGAACGGATGCCCAATCCCCATTTTCTTTAATTCTTGAAGTCTTTTCTCCGCCTGCCTCCGCTCTGAAAATCGCCCGGCATCCACTCGATACACGACGTTTTCGCCTGTCACCGCTTCTTCTACGAAGGCGCGCACTTGTTGCTGTTTGAGAAATTTCGCGCGGTCGCTGGCTGCCTCTTTCGTTTGAAAAGATTCGGCGAACACACGGTAAAGAGGGTGGCCAACGGCAGGAAGCGAAAGCACGCCGGCAATTTTGTCCGCCACGGCGGCAGCGTCTCGCGCGAGGGCTTGCTTGTTTGGCGGGCGGGGACATTCGGCAGCCATGTGCACCGTCCGCTTTCTTCTTCGCGACCGCCGTGAAGGCGGTATAACCGAAAAACGAATGCCGCCCTGATCTTTCCGAAGCTGCAAACGGCAATAACCATCCGCTTGCTGCCGGCGGCCCCCCCGCAGACGCTTGTCCGAATTCAAATCAATCAGGACGACTTTGACATTGTATCGCTCGAGTAATTGCGATCGTACCGCTTTCGCCCATTGCTCATTGGCTGGTTTTTCTCCGTTGCCGGCACCGTTCTTTTTCCTTCCGCAGCCGGCATCGATCACGACCGTTTTCAATTCCATCACCTCTTTTCCATATGTTCAATCTATGAAACGGTTTCTCAAACCGAATGGACGAAAAGCGTTATTCGTGCAAAATGTGCCGTTATCGATCATACTTTTGATAGATTCGAATTCGGGACTTTTTTCATACCAATGAACGAATCATCGCACTCATACGATGTAGTGAACTTGAAAGACGACAGGGGGGGATATGGAAATGCTTTGGAAGACGGTTGTTTTGTGGATGTTGCCTTTGGCGGCGTTTCTCGGAACGTTAATCGGCTTTTTCGCGGGAGGGGCGCAGTTTCATTTATGGCAGCGCGAGCTGCTTGTTTTTCTCGCCGTTTGGATTATTGCTGGAAGCATCGTTGATTTCGCAACGGAACGCGCGCGAATGAATCAATCCCGCGAATACCGGTAGCCGGCGGGATGAATCGGCGGGTGCGGGTGTGATAAAATAAAGAGACAGCCTGCAAGCGAAGGAGGCGGTTTCAGTGGCCGAAGAAAAGAAGAAGCAACAGTTCAATATCATTAGCGGAGATCCAACGGGCGGAGATGGGAGCTACGGCGTTGGGGCGATCACCCTCGACAACGTGACGCCTGTCATTGTCGATCCCGAAGCGGGAGAAGCGTATATTGAAATGGAAGCACTGCATGCCCGCAGCAAGGTGGAAAGACGAGTGCGCTTCAGCCCGAGCAAAGAAGGGTTGGAAGACGCGCGGTTGTATTGGATCGTCTGGGTGGTGACCGAGCGCGGCGAGTACGGGCCGCACTATACAGGATTAGGGGCGTGCGAAATGCGGGTTTCCCGCGAGGAGCGAAGAATCCGTCCCGGGTATAAGTCGATGCCGGAGCATGTGAATCATATGGACAAGGCGCTAAAGCGTCACGTAATCGTCGATAATATGGACGAACGGTCGAGACAAATCTTGAAACGATTTCTGCAAGAAGAACGGCCGGAACTGTGGGAAAACACGAGCGAAGACGTGAAGCGCCATTTCGAAAGTTGATTGCAAATTTGAACATTTTTTGAACGTTTTTCGAAAACCTTGTGTCTAGTCACGTTCCGCCGTAAACTTAATTTACATGCACATGTATTATTGGGACAGCAAAAGGTCCGGAGACGCCGATCTCCGGACCTTTTGCGTTCGCGTCAAAACGGGAGCCAGTCGAGAATCCCGCCGTCAGGTTCTTCTTTTTTATCTTTCGGTTCCGTCGGATTCGGCAACGAAGGTTCATGAATATGTTTCTTGCAATAAGCTTTCGGCTGCGTACCTTTCACATAATACACATAGCGTTTTTGCGGGCAGTCCCCGGTCGCCCGTTTCCCAGTATCCGGATCGACCCAAACACCGATTACCCCGGGCGGCGGTTGAAACGGGTGTTTTGGCGATCCTTGCAGCGCCTGTTTCATGAAATGCCCCCAAATTTTCTTGGAATGGTGCGTCTCTGTTACCGAATCGAGTTTTTCGCCTTTGTCATAGCCGGTCCAGACGCCTGCGGCCAGCTTCGGCGTGAAACCGATCATCCAACTGTCTGTGGCCGTCGTTCCCGATTTTCCCGCCACTGTACGGTGCAAGTAATTGTTGATACGTCGGCCGGTCACAGAAGTATAATCGTTTAACGATTCATCGAACGTGCCGGTCATGACTTGGGCCAATACGAACGCGGTGGCTGTATCGAACACGTGCTTTCTTTCGAAATCATTCGCGTAAATCACTTCGCCGTCCCGATCGACGACCTTGCGAATGAACGTCGGTTCGACACGGTAGCCGCCGTTCGCAAACGCGCTGTACCCGCGCACCATATCCAACACCGTCACCGGTTTGGTCCCGAGCGCGAGCGATGGAATTGGCGCAAGCGGCGTCGTGATGCCCGCTTTTTTCGCGGTCTCCACAAGTTTCTCGGGCCCGACGAACATGTTCGTTTTCACCGCATACACATTGTCGGACAGCGGAAGTGCCTGCATCAATGTGATCGGGCCGTGCGCATAATAGTTCCCGTAGTTATGCGGGGAGTACGTGGAGTGCCCGTTATTGTAGCGAAACGTCGTTGGTTCGCTGATGAGCTTTGTCGAAGGTGTAAAGCCGTTCGCGAGCGCCGTATAATACAAGAAAGGCTTGAAGGAAGAGCCCGGCTGACGCTCCGCCTGAACGGCGCGGTTGTACGAGCTTTCGTCGAAATCGCGTCCGCCGACGAGCGCTTTGACCGCTCCAGTTTGCGGATTCATCGCCACGAGAGCGGCTTGCATATCAGAGTCGTCCGGCATCCATTTCTCCACTTGCTGCTCGGCGATTTTTTGCAAATGCGTATTGAGCGTCGTGTATACTTTGAGCCCGCCTGTATGAATCATCTGCGGCGTCAGATGCAATTTTTCACGCAAAAACCGTTCGACCGTCTTTTGAAAATACGGAGCGACGCTTTCCGAATTCGTTTCATGATGATGCTCGACAAATTCAAGCTTTTGCCGGGCGGCCTGTTCCGCTTGCTGCTTCGTGATATACCCGGCTTGCACCATCGCATGCAGCACCGTTTTCTGGCGCATTTGCGCATTTTCCATGTTGTAGTACGGCGAAAAGTAGCGTGGACCGTTCGGGATGCCTGCCAGCATGCTCGCCTCCGCAAGTGTCAAGTCCCCCGCGTCTTTGTTGAAAAAATAACGGGCGGCCGCCTCGATTCCGTACGAGCTGTGGCCGTAATAAATGGTATTCAAGTAACCTTCGAGAATGGTATCCTTCGAATAATTGGCTTCAAGCCGCAGCGTCAGCAACGCTTCGCGGATTTTGCGCAGCCACGTTTTGTCCTGCGTCAAGTATAAATTGCGGGCATACTGCATGGTGATCGTGCTTGCGCCCTCGGCTTTCGACAACGTCATAAGGTCTTCGAGGGCAGAGGCGGCGATGCGACGCACGTCGAAGCCGAAATGGTCGTAAAATCTTTTATCCTCGATCGCGATTGTGGCTTTCACAGCAGCCGGGGAAATCTCGTTCAGCGAAACCCAATAACGGTTTTGCCCGCCGTGTTCGGCTTCACCAATTTTTTTGCCATGATCCGAATAAAAGACGGTCGTTTGCGGTACTTGCAAAGGCGGAGGGCCGGCGGTTTTTGCATATATGTAAAGACCAATAAAGCATAAGGAAACGGTGGAAACGACAAAAAAGCCGATGAACAGCATCAGCTTGATTAACGTCCACGTTCGTTTCAATCGTTTTTGCGTAACGACTTCCATGTTTCGGTCTCCCCCTGCCTCGCGGTGGTGCGTCTATCATCAGTATGTACGTCAGCGGTCATTTTTAAACTTTCATCGGCATAGGCCGCGCCGACTTGAAGGTACACCGTCTCTTTTCGTATAATAAAGAGAAACTTTGATCCGTGGGGGGTCTTCGCCCTCCACGGTTTGTTCGTTGCGATGCTTGAATGCGAGGGGCGGGACGAATGAAGATACATCACAAGGAGGAGCGGGATGGAATGGATGCAGTGATTCCCGTCGTAATCGATCTCACTTCAAAAGTGAACGGCAATAACGGCGACGAGACGACGCAAAACCGCGTAAAGGGTACCTTGGTTGAGAAAGGGCCGTCCGTCTATATTCGGTATCATGAGAAATTGGAGGAGCACGAAGATGCCGTGCGCAACGTGTTGAAAATCGGCGAAGATGACGTGACGATCATACGCAACGGCGGCGTCTCCATGCACCAGCGTTTCCAAGAAGGAAAAAAGACGGAAGGATCGTATCGAACGCCGTTTGGGACGATGAGGATGGAGACGGCGACGAAGCAATTCGACTATGAATGGAAAAGCGATGAAGGCCGGGGCGAGATCGTGCTCGTATACGAGCTCGTCCTGCAAGGACGCGATCTCGGCCGCGTGACGTTGACGTTCAGCATTAGGGAGGCGGATGAGACTTGAACATCGTAGAACAATTGAAAGAGGATTTGAAGAAAGAGATTGCGAATGCCGTCGTGAAGGCAGGGCTGGCGGAGCGCGAAGCGCTGCCGGATGTTGTGCTGGAGCACGGAAAGGAGAAAGAACACGGGGATTATGCGACGAACATGGCGATGCAGTTGGCGCGAATCGCCAAGAAAGCGCCGCGGCAAATTGCGGCGGAGATCGTCGAAGCGTTCGATAAAGAGAAGGTATCGGTGGAAAAAATCGAGATTGCCGGCCCCGGGTTCATGAATTTCTTCGTGGACAAAGGCTATCTCACGAAGGTGATTCCGGCGATTGTTGAGGCGGGCGAGCGTTACGGCGAGAGCGACGCCGGGAACGGGAAAAAGGTGCTCGTCGAGTTCGTGTCGGTGAATCCGACGGGTAGCCTGCATCTCGGGCATGCGCGCGGAGCGGCGATCGGCGACACGGTGAGCAATGCGTATGCAAAAGCGGGTTATGACGTGAGCCGCGAGTATTACAACAACGATGCGGGCAACCAGATTCATACGTTGACGCTGTCGCTGGAAGCGCGGTATTTGCAAGCGCTCGGTGAGGAAAAAGCGTTGCCGGAGGATGGCTATCACGGGCAAGAAATCGTCGAGCTCGGCAAGGAGCTGGCGGACGGTCACGGCGATGAATTTGCGAAAATGACGCATGAAGAAAGGTACCCGCTGCTGCGGAAGTTTGCGCTTGAAAAAGTGACGGCCGGGATCCGGAAGGATTTGAGCGATTTTCGCGTGGAATTCGATTCGTGGTTTTCGGAAAAAAGTTTGCATGATGCCGGCGCGATCGAGGAAACGTTGGCGATCTTGCAGAAAAACGGCGAGACGTACGAAAAAGACGGCGCGATTTGGTTTGCGTCGACGAAATACGGCGACGACAAAGACCGCGTGCTTGTAAAAAGTGATGGTAAGTACACGTACTTAATGCCGGATATCGCGTATCACTTGAATAAATTCCAGCGCGGCTACGATCAGCTCATTGACTTGCTCGGCCCTGATCACCACGGCTACATTAACCGGATGAAAGCGGCCGTTCAAGCGCTCGGCTACGAGCGCGACCGCTTGAACATTCACATTTACCAAAATGTGAACTTGTTTCAAAACGGCGAGCGGGTGCGGATGAGCAAGCGGACCGGGAAAGCGGTCACGCTGCGCGAGCTGATGGAGGAAATCGGCGTTGACGCGATGCGTTATTTCTTCGCGATGCGCAGCTCGGATACACATCTTGATTTCGACATGGATTTGGCGCTGTCACAGTCGAATGAAAATCCGGTGTACTACGTGCAGTACGCGCACGCTCGGATTTGCAGCATCTTGCGGCAAGGCGAAGAAATGGGTTTGAGCGGCGCGGGAGCGGCGGATCTGACGCTCATTGAGTCGGAGAAGGAATTCGATTTGCTGAAAAAGCTCGGCGAGTTTCCGGCGACGGTTGCCGAAACGGCGGAAAAATTGGCGACCCAGCGGCTGACGAATTATGTGTATGACCTCGCGTCCTTGCTGCATAAATTTTATAATGCCGAACGTGTCTTGGACGAGTCCGATCTTGAAAAAAGCCGAGCCCGCTTCCAGCTCATCCAGGCTGTGCAAATTACGCTTCGCAACGGTTTGGCTATGCTCGGTGTTTCCGCGCCGGAGAAAATGTAATAGGACCCCGCGATCGGGGTCATTTTTTTGCTTGCAACAAGAATTGTTCGATTGCATTCTCACTCGTCAAGCGGACGACGATCTTGTCGTTTTTTTGTTCCTCCAGCAGCCGGCGCATCGTTCGTTTGCGCCGCCGGTAAGTCGTGACGATGAATTTAAGGAATGCCCATTCCATTCGTTCTTCGCAGCCCGCTCCCATATCCGGACGGGTCTTTCCTTTGTTCGTGTACCACCGTTTCAACACGCGGTAAAGGCAAAGCGCCAGCGGACGTTCGAGATAAATGACAGCGTCTGCGCGGGCGAGCCGAATGGCGAAGGTGCTGCTGTAATTGCCTTCGATGATCCATTCCGGTTGATCGGCGGCGGCTTGAACTGCAGCCGCGAAAGCTTGCGGAGCGGCTTCGATCCAGCCAGGCTTCCAATATAAGGTGTCGAGATGAATGACGGGAAGATCAAGGGTTTTGCCAAGCCGGCGGGCAAACGTCGATTTGCCCGCTCCGGCGGACACGCCGACGACCATGATTTTCTTCATCGAACGGCCACCTCATTTCGGGGGATTTTTCATCGTTTGCGTCTTTCGCGTCCATTTTTTATGATACAAGGGTGCATGAATTTGCGGAATGTCCGCATGCTAACAGGAGGAATGACTATGAAAATTGCGATGGTTGCTCTCATGACCGGCTTTATTGTCGGATTCATTTTTGCCTTGTTGAAATTGCCGATCCCGGCTCCTCCGGCACTTCCAGGCATCGCCGGCATCATTGGCATTTATTTAGGCTTTCAAGTGTTCACGAAATGGGTGTATCCGTTTTTCGTTAACTAGCGATAGGAGGATGCGTCATGCCGTCGTTGACAGTGAGATCGATCGTACCGACGTACTATGAACAGATTGGCAGCGGTACGCCGATCGTCTTTCTTCATCCGCCTCACATGGACCATACCGTTTTTCTTTACCAACGTTCGCTGGCTAAGTCGTTTCAAGTCGTATTTTACGATTTTCGCGGCCATGGCAGAAGCGGCGTTGATCCGCGTCCGGTTACGATCTCTTCGCTGGCTGAAGAGCTGTACCGGTTCATCGACCGATTGGACCTCGAGCAAGTGGTGCTCTGCGGCTACTCCAGCGGCGGGTCTGTGGCTCAAGAGTTCGCACTCAACCATCCGGAGCGTACGAAGGCTCTTATTTTATCAGGCGGGTTTCCGAGGGTCAATACTTTTTTGCTGGCGAACGAGTTTCGCCTCGGCATGGCGTTGGTTAAGGCCGGCCGGCACCGGCTGTTGAGCCGCGTTTTCGCGCTTACTCACAAACTGACCGAAGACGACGAGCGGGTGCTGTACGATCATTGCATGCGTACTGACGGGCGGTCCGCCTACGAATTTTATGAAAGCAGTTTTCGGTACGACTGCACTGACCGGCTTCATGCCCTGACGGTGCCGCTCTTGCTGCTGAACGGCACGCGATCGCGTTTGACACATCCGTACATCCAGCAATACGCCCGGAGCGTCGATCGTTTCACCTCCGTATTTATCGACCGCGGGAGACATATGATGCTGACTCGTTCTCATAAACCGTTCAATCAGGCGATCACTCATTTCATCAAGCGGCTTGACGCCGCTTTTCCCCTGCCGCGCTAGCGTTGGCAGGTTTTTTTGTGCGGGGACGATTGTGGTGCAGCGTTGGTCGGTTGGGAGGTGCCGGCCAGGGGCGCCCTTATTTGGGGTACAGCAGCCTATTTTTGTT
>DASSOY010000059.1 GCA_035700025.1 Bacillales bacterium
GGTCAACAAGCTGTAGCGCACACCCTGGTTGTCGTTCGGATTCAGCTCAAGCACTTCTTCATATTCTTCGATTGCTTGTTCCGTTTTCCCCAAGGCGGCCAAAGTTTCCGCATACGCTTGCTTCGCCCGCATGTACGGCCGGGTTTCGATGAGTCCCCAGAAATGTCCGCTGTTTTCTTCGAAAAACTTTTTCCCGAGTTTTCGTTCGCCGGTTTGCACGCCTTTTTGATAATAAGCGAGCCTGCTTTCCAGCGACCCGGTGCCATCGGCCAACAAAACGTAGGCATCGACGTTATCTTTGTCCAAGGACAATGCTTCTTTGGCGAGCGCCGCTCTTTCTTTCGGGTTCCCGGTTCCCCACGCTTCGTCGACCAAGTCTTCGGCCTTTCTTTTTTCGGTCACCTTCTCCAGCCGGCGATCCTCGAGCGGCTGTTGCATGTATTCCCTAATGAAACGCTCCATGTCTTCTTCCGATTCAAACTCCTTATCGCGCATCGCTTCGCTGAATTCTTCGAGTTGTCGTTCCAGCGACATATCTTTTTTCGCCACGAACGAATCGGCGGCCATAGGTGACTCAAATAACATGTCCTCGTATTCGTCTGCCAAAGCTTGATAGCGTTGGGAAACTGTCGTGACGGAAACGCCGTACTTTTTCGCGATTTCTTTTTGCGTCACGGGGTTGCCTTCCAACTGGTGCATCAAATATTCGAGTCCGGCGGCTGGGGCTTCAATTTTTCCTATATTCGCGGGATAGTGCTCACAGTAGTTGTGCCAGATTTCAAGGGCAAAGGCTTGAACGGACGGGGGCAAATGCTCGCTGCGTGCGCAAAAACATTGAGCGGCCTGCCTTGCTCTCTCATCAGACCAATCGAAGTGATCCACCAATTCTGCCGGGTTCAGCGGTTCAAAGAACAGCTCCCGCAAAAATTGATCGTAATGATTCTTCATCCGCTCACGAATCGCTTCAGCGGACAGATCCCTATTCATGCCAATTCCATGTTTAACCATCTCTAAATTAACAGTATGATAAGCGAGTAAGAATTGATGCTCGTTGGCATTAAAAGGCACGAGAATGCCGTGGAGTCCGCTTCCTGGTTCGGGCTGCTTGACCGCTTCGCCGCAGCCGACTTTGATCCGGTCCTTTGAGCCTAGTTCTTTTACATAAAAATAAGAGTCGTCTCCTTTTCCGACGCATTCATAAAATGCCGGAACCGGATCCCAACGGGCAACGACAGTCTGCGCTGACGGGCGCAGTTGCGGTTTCATTTTTTCATAAAATTGTTCGAAATACGTTTTGGCGCCCACCGGTTTGTTAAAGAACGCCCAGATGGCATACAGTTCGACATAAGCTTCGCTTATTTCCGGCGCGCCTGCCTCTTCGACCTCCTTCCTAATTTCATCAAGTGCTTCAGCCGCTTCGTGCAAATAGTGATCGTATCTTTCGCTCAAGGCCGCATGAACTTGTTCTAACTCCCGCTTGACGATCCGGTCTTTTTCCGCAGCTGCATCAATGACCTTCCCTGCGCAACATTTCTTGTACTTCTTCCCGCTCCCGCACGGACACGGGTCATTTCGTCCGATCTTCGCCATCTCGCTCACACTCCCAGACACCGATTTTATCTTGATTTTAGCATATTGTCGGTTGCTGGCGTAACGGGGGACGCTGCGGGGCTTTGAATCGATGTGATTTTTCGGCCTCGTGCCGAAAATTTTCCGAATTTGCTTTGCGGCGAACATGCAACCCGGAATCGCTCATGAGAGACGCTATTGGATGAGAATGAGCGGATTTTTTGAAAAATCGCTCACTGAACACGCTATTTGCCGGAAATGTTCCTCGCAGCGGGTCATATAAGCAAGATTTTGGAAAATAACGCACCTCATGAGCGATTCTTCCGGAAAACGGGCGTTTTTAAGAAAATAAGGTCGCTGGTGAGCGATAATTTTTCATCGCAGCGGCGAAACTGTCCGATACCCGTTCACCCCTACGGACATCTCACGAACCTATTTTTCGAATATTATCATATATCCGATACTTGCTCTGCGGAATTCCCGGCTGTGGCATAAGCCGTTTGGTTTAGACCTTGTGCAATCCGTGTTACACTAAATGTGAAGCCTTAGGGGGAAAAGGAGACTATTATGGATATACAAGCTTTTCAAATTTACCGAAGACGCTATAAGCGCATACAATCAGCCGCGCAAATGTATGTCATCATGTACGAGCATCGTCCGACGATTGCCGAACTTTCTTGGTTAACCTTCCTGTCGCCTGAGCACATCTTGGAAGCGATCGAATTTGGGAAAGACTCAAACGCCGCTTAACCCTCCCCCAAACACCACAAACATAGACCTTCTCCAATCATCACCTGAAACGAAAAGTCGAGCATCGCATGAGGCGCTCGCGAACGCCGCTCATGGATGCTCAATTTTTATGCCTGCCGAGCGTTTTGCTTGACAATTTTATATTATTGTGTTAATATTAAAAATTTATTGACAATTACATATTCGCCTCATATAATGAAACCGATGAACGAGGAGGCTGAACGTATGAAAATCGCTGACGGCGTTTATATGCTGGAAAACACCACCGGGGTGATGGGGCAACCCAATACTGTGCATCCGATCCTGATCGCATCAGACGATGCTTTCGTTTTGATCGACACGGGATTTACCGGACAATTTCCTCAATTGCAGGACGCACTTGAAGTGCACGAGGTACCGCTTGAAAAATTGACCGACCTCATCATCAGCCACCAAGACTTGGATCACATCGGGAACATGCCGGAAGTTGTTGCAAACGCACCGCATGTGCGGGTGCTGACTCACGAGCTGGAAAAGCCGTTCGTTCAAGGTGAACAACCGTTGCTGAAATACGATGTTGCCGAAGTCGAAAAGTTGCCGGCAGAAATTCCGCAGGCGTTCAAGGACGGACTGATTTCGCTCATAAAAAATCCGCCGCAAGCACAGGTGGATGGGCTTTTGGCAGACGGCGACGTGCTGCCGATCGCCGGCGGCATGACCGTCATTTTCACCCCAGGGCATACGCCCGGGCACTTGAGCTTTTATTTGCACGAGAGCAAGATTTTGATCGCCGCGGACGCGATGATGGTCGAGGACGGCCGTCTGAACGGCCCGGCGCCGCAGGCGACTTACGATTTGGCACTCGCCGCGGAATCGTTGAAGAAGTTCACGGAATATGACGTGGAAAAAGTGGTCTGTTACCACGGCGGCTTGTATGAAGACGCGCCGAACACGCGGATTCGCGAGTTGGCCGGGGGATGAACGAGAAAAACAGCGGAACGCGGCGCACTCAGTGGCACCGATCCTCGTTATCGCTCCGCTGCCCCCGTTCATTCGTTAATGGATCAAATGAACAGGGGTTTTCGCGGTCGAAGTGCTGGAATCGATCATGAGAGACGCTATATTGATCAAATCCGCGGTTTTTAAAAATTATCGATCATATGTAACGCTATTTTCGTAAAAACTCCCGAAATCGCACCGATTTCCGTAAGGTTTTTGAAAATAGCGCTTCTCATGAGCGATTCCATCTTAAAACCGGATTTTTCAAGAAAATAGCGCTTCTCATGAGCGATTTTAAAGAAGCATGAGATTTTCGGTCCACCGAAAAGGTAAGATGAAGAACGTTCCCCCGTTCATTCGTTGATGGATTGAATGAACGTGGGTTTTCGCGGTGGAAGTGCTGGAATCGATCATGAAAGAAGCTATATTGAGCACCTTTCGAGTCAGCTTCTTTACGTTCTTCGTCGATTCCGCAATTTCTACAAATTCAGCTGCCACGATACCCCGTACCGGTCTTCGACCCGTCCGTATTTTTCGCTGAACGGTGATTCCGCGAGCGGCGTCAGCACTTTACCGCCGTCCGCAAGCCCACGAAACACGCGCTCGATTTCTTTTTCCGTCCGGCATTGGACAAACAGCGACATCGCCGGCGTAAACGGATGCGGCTCCTCCCCGCTGCCGTCGACAGCCATGAACGACAACCCTTTCAACCGGAAGACCGCATGCCGTACGCTGCCGTCTTCGTTATGATGAAGGCTTTCCATCGACGCATCATCAAACAGCGACACATAGAAGCGAATTGCCTCTTCCGCTTGCCCGTTGAATTTCAAAAAAGTCGTGATGTCTTGCATCGAAATCCTACTCCTTTTCCTCTTGCCATGTGATTTTCATCGCATAATCGGCTTCGCCTTTCTTCCATTTTGCGTGAATGACGTAAATGAATGGGTGTGGCTCATCCGGGAGTTTGACAGAATCGCCCGAAATCGGTGTAAACTGAACGTCATGGTTCTTCCAGACGCCAGCCTTGAGGGCTTCAGGTTCGCGATCAAAAGCAATCGTCACGACAGCATTCCTTGAAACGACATTCACTTTTTTACATATTCCTCGGGGGAAACCGCATCGGCGATAACTGTTCTTCCGTGGTCCGACCAGGAATAGGTGCCGATTTTATAAAAAAGTTCTTGTCCCCCCGCGGTAATCGTCGGCCGTGGCGGTTTCAACTCACCAGGATCGCCTTGACATCCAGCCAATAAGAGCAACATTACAACCCCTGCCATGAATGGTTTCAAGTTTACCCCTCCTCATAATCTGCACGCCAACTCACATCCTACCGCTTCCGACGCCGCCTCGTGACGACAGTATATTCCTTGATCGAACATCCATTCCGATTCTACCACACGCGGCCCGAATAAAACATGCCGCCTGAGGAAAATTTAACAAGAGATTGAGGCGAAAGGAGTCAACCCGATGAAGGTAAACGCCGCTAGGGCAAGCATCGATCGGTTAAAAAATTTACCGACAACGGCACGGCCGTCCATTGATGCGGAACAAGTCGTCGTGCCGGAAGGCTATCGCGCGGAAGTGGTGATGGCTGGGCTTTCGTTCCCAACCGGCATGACGTTCGCGGAGGACGGCACGTTGTACCTCAACGAAGGCGGAAGCACGTGGCCGACGCGCCCGTCCTCGATTCCACGAATCTTGAGGCTGTCGCCGGCAGGCGAGCTCGACGTGTTCGCGGAAGAGACGCTCGGCGGCCCGCGCGGGCTCGCGTACCGCGACGGCTATTTGTACGTGAGCGTCAAAGGCGGGTACCATACCCGCATTGTGCGCTACGACGTCGAGACGCGGGAACGCGAGGTGCTGTTCGACCAAATTCCGGACGGCGGCTGGCATGAGCCGGGAGGTCCGGTGTTCGGGCCGGACGGCCTGTTGTATTTCGCGCAAGGGTCGGTTGCCCAGCAAGGGGTCGTGTTGCCGCAAGGCTATACGGTGGACCTTGCGAAGCATCCGGAAGCGTGCGACGTGCCCGGCGAAGACGTGACGTTGACTGGGAACAATGTGTGGAGCCGCGACCCGTTGACGCCGGATCCGTACCTTGTGAAGACCGGGCCGTTCAAGCCGTTCGGGAAGGCGGAAAAAGGCGAGGTCGTCAAAGGGCGGTTGTGGTGCTCACAGGCGTCTGGAGGGCGAAGCCCGACGGCAGCGACGTTGAGTTGCTGGCGTGGGGCATCCGCAATCCATACGGCATGGCGGTTAATGAGGACGGCGAACTGTATGTGTCCGACAACGATTATGAGGAAAAAAGTGAACGGGCGACCGCCGATGATCCGGACCGGATTTGGCACATTCGCAACGCGAAAAAGCCGTTCGGGACGGTCGAGAAGCCGGACTGGTACGGCTATCCGGATATTCGCGGCGACGGGTTGCCGCTCTGGGATGAAAACCATTTGCCGAAAAAAGGGAAGGCGGCGGAGCCGCTGCTGGAAAATCGTCCGGAATGGGCGGGGCCGCCGGCGTATTATGAAAAGCCGCATTCGTGCATGACGAAAATGGATTTCTGCCGCTCGGAAAGCTTCGGTTCCCGCGGAAAGTTGTTTGCCTGCGAGTGGGGTACGCTTGCGCCGCTCAATTCGCCGAACCCGAAAGATTTACACCACAGCTTTCAAGTGATGTGCGTTGACGTCAACGAGGGAACCGGCGAACGGTTTTTTCACAATAAAAAATCGGGGCCGGGCACGGGCGGTCTCGAGCGTCCCGTCGATTGCAAGTTCCACCCGGACGGCGACAGCCTGTATGTGCTCGATTTCGGAACAGCTGACGTGTCAACGGGCATGATGCTGTCATACGCCCATACGGGCGCGCTTTGGAAAATTACGAAGGAGTAGCGAGGTGAATCGCATGCATACGAGCCGAACGGCGAGTCAACCGATCGTGATCGGACTCGCCGAGACCGATTGGAAAGAAAAGATCGACCGGATGGAGAAATGGCTCGAGACGACGAGCCTGGTGCAAGCCTCCTTTCATAAAATGGTCAACGATGCCGCCGAAGCGGTCACTGAACCGCACATCCGCAATGCCCTCGAAAAAATGGCCGAACGTGCCGAACGGCACGACCGCGAAATCGGCGAGCTGTTCCGTCTCATCGGCCGGGAACGAGCGGCCTTGCCGCAGGCGGCCGGCCCGGTGATGGGCAAAATGCTCGAACTGGCCGGCCATTCGCTCGACATGCTCGGCGGGGCGAGCGGCACATGGCGCTACTTGCACGAGCTCACGCTCGCCAACGACCACGTGCTCGGCGCCGTTGCCGTCACTGAGCAGCTGGCGCTCAGTCTCGGCATGAAAGAACCGGTGAAGCTCACGTTTCCGCTCATCCATGAGAAACAAACCGACCGGCTCGTGCTCATGGAATACATGCTTGAAACGGCGCCGCTGTCCATTTTATACGACCGGACCGTCTAGATTTTGCCTTCCCGGCATAGTCATGTACGAGAACGAAAAAGGAGGCGATCCTTTGCTCAACTACTGGACGCGCCCCCTGGACATCGCCCCGCCCGTCCGCCTCGACTCGGCGACCGTCCGGCTCGCCGCCGTCGCCGTCTTCAGCGCAATCGCGGCCATGTTCCAGGCCATGGGCGGCCTTTTTCCCGGCCCCGGCTACGCATTCAGCATGCTCGCGACGCTGCCCGTCGCTGTCAGCATACTTCTGTTCGCCCGCACCGGCTTGCTTTCCTACCCGCTTTGCTTTGCCTTGCTCTTTTTCCTGCAACCGAGCGAGCTCGTCGTGTTCCCTTTCACGACCGGCCTCCTCGGCGTCTCCGTCGGCCTGGCCTTCCTTCTTTTCCGGCGCCGGCTCCCGATCGTTTTTTTTAACGCGGCCGCTTTAAGCGCAGGCATTGCTTTCGCATTGTATGGGCTTCGGTTTCCCGTGCTCGGCCCGGAATTCCCGACACGCGTCGGACTCGCCGCTGTCACGGTCATCGTTTCGTTCTCGCTCCTTTACAGCTGGGCGTGGACCGAGTTTACCGCTTTCGTATGGAAACGGATCGCCCCGGCGCTCCGCCGTTGAATCGGACGATGTTTTTGTTTCCCGGAGTTCGGGAACACTGACTACGAGACTTCTTAAGAAAAGAGGGATCGCTATGCAAAGCAAAAGATCACAGTACCAGCCGGTGCAAGGCGCGGGTGAATCGCTTTCGGATGCCCAGGAAGTCCTGTACGCGAAAGCGTTCAAGGCCGCCGACATCGCCGGCGGTTACCGGAAGCCGCGCGTGCGGCGCGCGAAGCGCGAGAAAAAAGACGACTGAGCCTTGCGTAACCCCCAACGACGACGTTGGGGGTTGTTCATGTTCCCGACAACCAAACGCCTTAAGACACACCCCTCATTCTAACGAACCTAAAAGACCCTTAGCAGTGAAAAATGAACATCAAACAACTGTAACGAACATTAGAGGCCCTTAGACGCTCCAGACCGATCCAAATGACGGCGAATCGAGGGCTAAGGGCCGAAAATGTTCGTTAGAAAAAATAGCGGCGTAAAAAATGGCGCTAAGGTGATCTAATGTTCGTTAGAACATAGAACTTCCTTTTGTTGTCATTTTTCCTTGAATTGCAACAGGTTCTGGTAAATGACCTGATCGGAATTTTCCAATTCCGCCGATCGCCTGTCGAACCACGGCCGGCACATGCTTTTCGCCATGAGCGCTCCATCGCTTTTCCGATAACACTCGTTTCCGGTGTAAACGTAGGCGTCGGTGACGAAACTGCCGTCCCGAAACACAACAAAGTCTTCTTTTTCCGGAGAAAACAAGTCGTGCCCGAAATGGATGAACTTCGAGGTGTCGATGCCGAGCAGATGCAAAAGGGTCGGACGGATGTCGATTTCGCCGCCGACGGTATGGATCGTTTTCCCTTCCGTTTGTCCCGGCACATGGATGATCAACGGCACCCGCTGCAATCGGATCCGTTCAACGGGGGACAACTGTTCGCCGAGCACTTGTTCCAGCCCTTCCTCGTACGCTTCGGAGATCCCGTAATGATCACCGTACAATACAATGATCGAGGAATCGTACAACCCGGAAGCTTTCAATTCCTGGAAGAACCGTTTCAACGCCTCGTCTTCGTAACGAACGGTCATGAAATACCGGTTGACGATCTCGTAATCGCTGTTCGGCGGGTCAATCAACTCGTCTTCGGGATCAATCAAAAACGGGAAATGATTGGAGAGCGTAATGAATTTCGCATAAAAAGGCGGCTCCAGCTGCTTCACGTATTTCATCGATTGCTCGAAAAACGGGATGTCCTTCAGTCCGTAATTGATCGTATTTTCCTCGGTCATGCGATAATCCCGCGCCGAATAAAACCGGTCGTACCCGAGCGAATCATACATATCGTCCCGATTCCAAAATGTGCGGTCGTTGCCGTGAAACACGACCGATTGATAGCCGCGGCGATCCAAAATTTCCGGCAAAGCTTCATACTCGTGATCCGGGTAACGGACAAATACCGAGCCGCTCGGCAGAGGATAAAGCGAATTATCGATCAAAAATTCCGCATCCGACGTCTTCCCTTGCTCGGTTTGGTGATAAAAGTGGTCGAAATAATAACTTTCGTCGATCAAGTCGTTCAAGAACGGCGTCACTTCCTGCCCGTTCACCTTTCGGTGAATCACGAAGGTTTGTGTCGATTCGAGCGAAATCAAGATGACGTTTTGGTTCTTGTATTTCCCGAACAAAACGGGATTCGGGCTAATTTCGTGTTCAGCGACGTACCGTTGGATTTCCTCAAGGTCGTTGTCAGAAGCCAGCGCAAGCGCGGCCACCGGTTTCAACTGGGAGACGAGATCGTAAAGATGGTAATTCATGATGCCAAACGCTTTCGCAATCGCTTCCCGGTTGTAAAACGCTTTAAACAAGTTAGGGTTCTCCGCCTTCACGAGCGCGACATTGGCCAACAAAAACAAAACCGCAACCGTGACTGTCAGCCCTCTTTGTTTTTTCGTAACCGGGGTCGGCCGCCACTCGTCTTTTCTCCACCAGACAAAAAGCGCAAGCAAGTCAACGAACAGGAATACATCATACGGACTGGCAAGCGCAACCGTACTCTGCGACAATCCCCCGACGTTCGGCAGCTGCGTGATGACCGGCAGCGTGATGAAATCGATGTAAAATCGGTAATATAAAATATCGGCGTAAAGCAGCATCGTGGCGAGAAAATCGACGATCAACACCGTGGAGCCGCGCAGTTTTTTTCCGAAAAAGAAACTTAGCGACAGCACGAGGATCGACGAAGCAATCGGATTGATCCATAAAATGATTTGCTGCAACAAGCCCGTCGTCTTTAAATCGGTATAAAATTGCAAGACGGCATACGATTTCAGCCAAAACAAGATCACCGCCGTCAAATAAAAGATCCATGTAGAACGTCCGCGGAAAAAAATCAAAACCACCTCCGGTTGGAAAACGCATGATCGCAAAAGAATTTCAGCATGAAAAAAACGGCACGAACCGGGCTTGCCACCCGATAGCCGTCCCGTTTATCGAGCAAAGCGCTGCAATTCTGCAAGCAAGGAAAGCAGCTGTCCTTTGGAATGCTCGCCCATGAGCGAAATTTGCACCCAATTTCGCTTGAGCAAATACTCGCTTCGATAGCTGAGCAAGTAGCCGGCGCGCTCAAGGGCTTCTCCGGCCGCAAGTGAATTCGTTTCTTCGGGCAATTCGATCGTTACGATGCCCGGTGACGTGTTTTCATCCGATCCGAACAAGACAAATCCGCGATCGCGAAGCTCGCCTCGGAGCCATGCGGCCAATTCGGCTTGTTTGCGGAACAACTCGCCGTCTTCGAACCGTTGCAAGGCGGTTTTCAATGCGTAAACGAGGTTCGAAGAATGGGTGAACGGCACGCCTTGCTTTGATGCGTAGTAACCAAGATCCAAATACCGCGGAATGCGGGTGCTCGGTTGGACATCGTGATTATAAAAAACGGTTGCCAGTCCTGCGAAGGAACTCATCCCTTTACCGCTGCCCGACGATGCCAGAAACACGTCGGAAAGATCGACCGGGACGATGCCGATCGAACTGCAGCAGTCGAGACACAGCCGGACGTCGTGCAACCGGCACAGCCGCTTCAAGCTTTCCATATCGTTCAAAAGGCCTGTCGACGTTTCGCAATGCACCGTCCATAACCAACGAATCTCGGGATTTTCTTTGAGGCGTTCGCCGATTTTTTCGTAAGCCAACGGTTCGCCCCATTCGTGTTTCATCGTTTCGTGCGCCAGCCCGAAGCGTGCCGCGTGGTCGAGCAGCCGTTCGCCGAACTCTCCGTTCGTGACGATCAATCCGCGTCCTTCCAGCTGCGAAAGTTGGGCAGCGACGATGTCGTTCCCGAGCGTCCCCGTTCCAAGCGCAATTTCCACATGGTTCGTCCTCGTCAACTCGCACAGTTGCCGTTTCACGCGTTGAAAATCGTCGACAAACTGGCGCGAACGATGAGAAATCGGCTTTTCGCCGAACGTCTCACGCACTTTCTCATCCATCGCAACCGGCCCCGGCAAAAAGCTGATCGTCTCCGCCGGTGCCTCCGGTTGTTCTTCTTCGGCCGGCAAAGCGTTAAGACGCCGGAACATCGCCTCTTTCGCGAAAAACGCTTCCTTTGTCAAATACATCGGCTGAAACGGCGCTTCTTTCGTTCCGACCAACGGTCCGAACGGTACGAATCCGAGATGGCGGTACAATTTCTTTTCTCTCAACGTTCCGGAGATGATCGCCATGTCGTAACCGTATTCGAGGCAATAATCGATCAATTGCCGCGCCAGTCCGAGGAAAACGCGACCGTTCCGGTACGCCTTCTCAACCGCCAGCAGCCGCACTTCGCAAATTTTCCGGCCTTCCGGAAAATAAGCGTCCAAGTTTTCGAGCTTTTGATCGAGCGAAAACGGCCGATTGCCGCGTACGGCGATCATGCCGACGACGCGGTCGCCGTCCAGTCCGATGATGTAAGTGCTTTCGCTGTCGAAACGGTCAACGAGGCGGTTTTCCTCATTTCTTTCATGTTGAGGAATTTCTTCCACGAACGTTTTATAATTGAGCCGATAAATTTGTTCAAATTCGGCAGGTTCCGAAGCCATTTTGAACTTGAATGACGAAGCGGTAATCATGAATTCCACCCCAATGCTCATCAGGTGATTGCTAAGAACGGCGGGTGCCGAGCCGTTCCGCGAGGTTTTCCCGGTGGGAAAACAGTACGAGAGCGGCAATCGCCGCGATGCCGAGCGCTTGTACGCCCGGTTGACCGACCAAGACGGCAGTCAGCGGCGTGACCGCAATTGCGCCGAGACCGGCGATCGTAAAACTCCGCACGAAAACGTAGAGTACGAGAAATTGGGCGATGACCAGCCCCATCAAGATCCAGTTGAGTGCGAGAATCACCCCGATCGCCGCGGCAATGCCTTTGCCGCCGCGAAAACGAAATTGCAGCGGCCAAATGTGGCCCGCCACAACTGCCGCACCAGCGGCCGCGACCGCGAAAGGCTCGAGGCCGGCGCGGCGCGCCGCCCAAACAACGAGCATGCCTTTGGCCATGTCGAGCGCGAGCGTGACGGCAAAACCCGTGCGGCCGAGCACTCGGCTTACGTTGCGGGCACCGACGTTGCCGCTGCCGATGTCGTGAATGTCGGCGCCTTTCCCGAACCGGACCAAATAATAGCCCGCGGTAAGACAGCCGACACCGTATGCGGCAAGAACCATCAACCCTGAAACGGCGGCATGCATCGGCCCGCTCCTTTCCGTGCTTCAGCAAACGTTATGATTTTATTATTCTATCACAATTGTCGATCTTTTCACCATCTTGTCGGAAAAAATTACCGATTCGCCAAGAACGATTCGATGTCTTCGACCGTCCGAATCATCGCCGCAGACAAATTCTCATGGCCGTCCACAGTTACGAGTACGTCATCTTCCAGGCGAATGCCGATGTTTTCCTCGGCAATGTACAATCCCGGTTCAATCGTCAACACCATTCCCGGCACGAGATCCATGTCGCGATAGCGCCCGACATCGTGCGTATCCAATCCGAGCGAATGGCTGACGCCATGGTAATAATAACGATCAATTTCTTCATCTTTTTCAATCAAGCCGAGGTTCCTGCACCCTTCAGCAAGCACTTTTTTCGTATGTTTGTTCAGCTCCGCGAAATTCAGCCCTGGTTTTACCAATTCCGTCGTCTCTTTCAACGCCTGCAAAACTACGTTGTAAACAGCTTTCTGACGCTCGCTGAACTTCCCGTTAATCGGAAACGTCCGGGTCAAGTCCGCGCTGTAATAATCATACGTCGCCCCAAGATCAAGAAGAACGAGATCGCCGTCTTTTGTCTCGTCATCGTTGTTCACGTAATGAAGAATCGTCGCATTCTTCCCGGAAGCGGCAATCGTCGGAAACGCCGTTTCCTTCACTCCTTGCGTTTGCAGCGTGAAATTGAAATACGCTTCCAGCTCGTTTTCCTTCATCCCCGGCTTGGCGTGCTTCCATACATTCTCAATGCCGTCCTTCGTGATCGCAATTGCCCGGCGAATTTTATCAACCTCTTCCGGTTCCTTGACAACGCGGAGCTGCGTAATATCGGCATACACGTTCTCGACTTTCGCCTGAGGATACTTGACTTGCAGTTCGCGCGCGAATTCGTGTGCTTTTGACGGTCCAGCTCCCCAATTCATCAACTCCAAGTTCAAATAGACGGTTTCGATCTTTTCATTTTGCAAAGCGCTGTGGACGAATGCCGGAAATTCTTGTACCTTACGAATCTTCGAAATGCCCGAAGCCGCTTTCGCCTCTTCTTCCGACAGTTTCCGGCCGACCCACCTTTCCATAACCGGATCGTTTTCTTCGATAAACAACATCTCTTCGATCTTGCCTTCGCTTTTCTTGAGCGCGAAGATGATGTTCTCCCGGTCAATGCCGGTCATATAATAAAAATTACGGTTCGGAACGAATCGGTACGTCTCGTCAGCCGAACGGTGCGGCGCGCTGCCGGCAAACAAAATCGTCAACGACCCCTCCTTCAGAGCGCCGGATAACTTCTTTCGGTTGTTCGCAAAAAAATCGGCTTTCATACTAATAACCCCTCTCTTTTTCTCCGTTCGCGCGGAAAGCATCTTCTTATAAAATACCATAAGTCCCCTTGAACCTTCCAATTTTGCATCAAAAAAGCATGGGGACCGATTTCCGATCGGCTCATGCCGTCGATCGAATTTTCGGCATATGTGCGGTTTTTACAGAGGAACAAAAAAACCTGCCGGTCACGGACGCGAAGTCCATGACTGGCAGGTTTGGATGACCCATCGAGGTCTATTTAAAAAAGAATTGCAGCAGTTCGAAGATGAGCGCGGAAAGGATCGCTACCGAAGGCAGCGTAATAATCCATGTCAAGACGATCCGGCGCGCTACGCCCCATTTGACGCCTTTCACGCGCTGGGCGGTGCCGACGCCCATGATCGAAGAAGAAATGACGTGGGTCGAACTGACCGGCAAGCCGAGCCGCGAAAAGCCGAAGATGATGATGGCCGAACCGAGGTCGGCGGCCGCACCGTTCACCGGGCGGATTTTCATGATTTTGCCGCCGACAGTTTTGATGATGCGCCAGCCGCCGACAGCGGTGCCGAGACCCATGGCGAGCGCCGCGAGAAATCGCACCCACATCGGAATTTCCGCCGAGTTCAAATAACCAGCCGTAATCAGCGCGAGGGTGATGATCCCCATCGCCTTTTGTCCGTCGTTCGTGCCGTGGGCAAAAGACTGCAGCGATGCCGTGAGAATTTGAAACAGCCGGAAGCCTTTGTTCGTCTTTGACAACGGGAAGTTCTTAAAGATGATTTTAAACAAAAACATGATGATGAACCCGAAGGCCAAAGCGACGAAAGGCGAAACGACGAGTGCCAAAATGATTCCGAGAAAGCCGTCATAGTTCAAGGCATGGATGCCTTCGGACGCGATAGCCGCGCCGGCCACCGATCCGATGATCGCATGGGACGAACTGCTCGGAATTCCGAAATACCAAGTGATGATGTTCCATGAAACGGCCGCGATCAAAGCAGCCATCACGACAATCAATCCGTTTTGAAGCTGAAAAGGATCGGTGATCCCTTTCGTAATGGTCTTGGCTACGCCGGTAAAGGCGAGCGCGCCGACAAAATTCATGACCCCCGCTAAAATTACGGCGAAACGAGGGGGCAACGCACCGGTCGAAATCGAGGTCGCCACCGTATTGGCCGTATCGTGAAACCCGTTGCTAAAGTCGAAAACGAGGGCAAAAATGACGATTAAGATGATCACAAAAAATATCGTATCCATCCAAACGCTCCTTATGCATTTCTCATAATGATCGTTTCAAGCGTGTTCGCCACGTCTTCGCAGCTGTCCGAAATGCCTTCGAGCAGCTCGTACATCTCTTTGTACTGAATCACTACGATCGGATTTTCTTCAGTCGAAAATAAATCTTTGAAACAAACGCGCAGCAATTCGTCGCAGGTCGACTCGTAATCATTGATTTTGATCGCGTGCGGGCGAATGTCAATCAATTTTTTCTTCTTCAACAAATTGACCGATTGCGCAACTTCTCCAACCGCGTCGTTCAAATGCCCGACGAATTTTTTCATGTAATCGTTCGGTTCCGTGATGTTGTACAGCTCGAACCTCGAAGAGCACGCCTCAAACCCGTCGAGAATGTCATCCATTTTTACAGCGAGTTCCAAAATGTCTTCCCGCTCCAGCGGCGTGATGAACGTTTTGTTCAACGCCACGATCAATTCATGGATGATCGTATCGCCTTTCGTTTCGTAATTCTTCATCACCTTCGCAAACTCTTTCAAATCCGCTTGGTTTTTAATTTCGAATTCCAAAAAGTACTGTGAAGCTTCCTTCAAGTTCTCGGCAATGTTCGACAACATCTTAAAGAAATCGTCCTGTTTTTGAGAAAAAAACACGTTTGGCACCTCCGAAAGGATTGTTCTTAAGCTATTTTTCGTTTGAAACACCTTTTTCATTCTAGCAAATCGTGTCGACTCTGAACATCGCTGCAATGTAAAGATTCAATTAAGGTTTTGTAAGCGCTTCCATTTTCCTAGCCAAATCCTCCCTCCCCTGCCAATATAAAATGCCCGTGTTACGTTGCTGTAACAACGTTTTTACGGTGTTGTCACACCGCTCAATTAAACTCGAGTTAAGCTTATAGTTTTTATAAAAAAAACTTTCGGGAGGATCGAATGACAGTGACTTGGGGGAAATGGTGGGTATCGGGGATTACGGCTGGTGCGCTCGCTTTTGGATCTTTTGCTGCAGGACCCGGCTTGACGGAAGTGTCCGCGAGCACGCAAACCGCAATGAACACGAATCAGTTGTTAAAAATGGGCGACCGGGGCGCCGACGTGAAAACGTTGCAAACGAAGTTGCGATCTCTAAATTATTATTGGGATGCGCTCGACGGAATTTTCGGGTCACATACGCGCGCTGCGGTCATCAGCTATCAACGCGACCACGGATTGGCCGTCGACGGGATTGCCGGCCCACAAACGTTGACTTCGTTATTTCCCGGGCAAGCGAACTCATCTTATCTCGACTATGGGGACAGGGGGGCATCCGTTTCCGACTTGCAGCAACAGCTGAAACGCCTCGACTACTATACATACGGGGTGGATGGGATCTTCGGGCACATGACCGAACAAGCGGTCGAAAACTTCCAAGCAGACCATCAATTGACGATAGACGGGATTGCCGGCCCGCAAACGTTGACAACCTTAGATCATGCCGTCACTGCAGCAAAAATCATTGAAGACGCGAAAGCGCTTGTCGGCACCCCGTATCAATGGGGCGGTGACAACCCGCAAGAAGGGTTTGACTGCAGCGGTTTCATTCATTACGTCTTTGCGAAGAACGGCATTTCCGTTCCGCGTACGACTTCGTCCCTTTGGGACGCCGGCCGAACCGTCGCTTATTTGCACCCGGGCGACCTCGTATTTTTCGAAACGTACAAAGACGGACCGTCTCACGTCGGTATTTATTTAGACGGAAACCGATTCATCCATTGCGGTTCGCACGGGGTCGTCATCGAAAGCCTCGGGATCAACTACTGGAGCAGCCGGTATCTCGGCGGCAAACGGTTGTTTTAACGGAAACTTGGGGGTTGCGCCAAACGCGTGTCCCCGTCTTCGCTCCGCTCACGGCTGACGCGATCTCCGTTCGAAGGGAAATGACGAAACGGCTGGGAATAGCCCCAGCCGTTTTCAGTTTCGGCGATGATCACTGTTGCTCGTCAGGTCAGTATTAATTAGCGAACCTATCTCCATCACCGATACGACTCATCGCCACGGTGAGGCCTTTCCGCGCCGGGCGCCGCTTACCCCTCGGCAAGTGTTCACGCATTATTCGGCATACAGCTGCTTCTCGCCGAGCGCCCGTTTCAAACCGTGAATCCAACCGAGATGCAGCCCTTCGTGGTAAATGCCGAAATTGAGCAAGTCGCCGATGATCGCCGGGCGCCCTGTCTTGATTAAGCCGAACGGCCGCTCTGTCCGCTCCTCGAGCCGGCCGGTGAAACGCTCTTCGATCAACTCCGGCTGCGCCTCCAGCAACGCTTGCAGCCTCGCAAGCGAGGGCATCTCTGCATCGCCCCAGTCTTCCGGGCTCGTCCCCCGGTCGAACCATTCCTTGTACCCTTCGGGAGATGGATCCTCCTCTCCCGCGAACCCGTACATCAGGCCGTTCAACGACACGTAAATGTGCCCGAAATTCCAGCGAAGCGAATTGTTGAACGCCCCCGGCTGCTTATCGGCGATCGCCTCCGGCGTCGCTTTCAGTGCGGCGAGCGTCAGGCGTCGCGACATTCTTAGCTGCGCAAACAGGGCTTCTTCATTCATTTTTACCCTTCCCTCCGTATCTTCAGCGGCCTTTAACGTTTCCGCTCACTTCAACTTTTATTTTTCGATGCGAACCTTCGAATTCCTGCTTCCACTTCCACCCTCTTCGGTCACGCCGGCCAGCTCCAGTCCTTTAAAGAACAAGCTGATGAAAATCGCGATCACCGTGGCGAGCGCCATGCCTTTCAGCGCGAACGTGCCGATCGTGACCGCCGCACCGCTCGTACCGATCACCAAAACGACAGAGGTCAACATGAGATTGGCCGGCTTTGAGTAATCGACCTTCGCTTCGACGAGCATGCTGATCCCGGAAGCGGCAATGACACCGAACAGCAACAAGGAAATGCCGCCCATGACCGGCGTCGGAATCGAAGAAATGAGCGCCGACAATTTGCCGATAAAAGAAATGAGAATCGCGATGACGGCGGCACCGCCGATGACCCACGTCGAATACACTTTCGAGATGGCGAGAACACCGATGTTCTCCCCGTATGTCGTATTCGGTGTCGAGCCGACGAAACCGGAAAGAATCGTCGAAATCCCGTTGCCGAGCAGTGAGCGGCCGAGGCCGGGATCGCGCGTTAAATCGCGTTCGACGATGTTGCCGGTGACGATCAGATGCCCCATGTGCTCCGCTACAACAACGAGGGCGGCGGGCGCGATAGCGATGATCGCCGACCATTGGAAAACCGGCGTGTAAAATTGCGGCAAGGCGAGCCAAGGAGCGGCAGCGACTTTGGATACGTCGACCATGCCGAACAGCGCCGCCAGGAGATAGCCGGCGACGATGCCGATCAAAATCGGAATGATTTTGAAAAAGCCGCGGAAGGCGACGGAGCCTAAGATGGTGATGAACAACGTGGCCATTGAAATAAAAATGACGCGGCCGTCGGGCGACCAGTTTTGCGGCGCGCCGTCAGGCGCGAGCAGGCCGGCCATTTGCGCGGCGGTGGGGACGAGTTCGAGGCCGATGACGGCGACGATGGCCCCCATGGCGGCCGGCGGGAAGACGACGTCGATCCAGCCGATGCCGGCAAAGCGGATGATGAGGGCGATGGCCGAAAAGATGAGGCCGACGACGATGAATCCGCCGAGCGCGGCGTTGTAGCCGCCGCCCGTGGAGAGCACGAAGAACACGGGCGAGATGAAGGCGAAGCTGGAGCCGAGGTAGGCCGGAATGCGGCCGCGGCAAATGATGAGATAGAGCAAGGTGCCGACGCCGTTCATAAGCAGAATCGTGGCCGGATTGACGTGAAACAGGATCGGCACGAGTACGGTGGAGCCGAACATGGCGAATAAGTGCTGGAAGCTGAGCGGGATGCTCTGAGAGAGCGGCGGCCGCTCCTCCACTTGAATGACTCTTTGCAAAATCGGATGCCTCCTCGTTTGAAATATGTAGAACAAAATCTCCTGCTAAGTATAACGTAACCTGTCGAATGTGAAAAAACGAATGCTTACAGCCGGGATGAACACCTAAACGGAAACGACATAGACTGAATATCAGAATGGAAAAAGGGTGTTTGTCATGCCGGGAGTGGTCGGCGTTTTAAAAGTGAATTCCGTGGGCTCCAGCGGTGTGCTGCATGTCGGAGACGTATACAGCATCGCACCGAACAGTGCTTTGAAAACGTTCGCCGGAGCCGGGTCTTTCAACACCGGCGATTATATTTCGATCGACAACCAACACAGCGTCACGAGAACGATCGATGAGGACACCGTGGATGCGAGCAATATTGGAAATGCGTAAGGAATCGTGTTGGCTTCTATAGAAAATATGACATTGAAGCATATCCGCAGACGGTGCCCCTGTTTTGACTTCAAACGACGGCAAATATAGCGAAAGGACGGAGAAGCGATGTATCCTTACGGGCAAGTACCGCAAACGTTTCTCAACCCGCAGCAGCACATGCAAGCACAGCAGCGACAAATCGAACAACTGCAAGAACAGTTGCAACAGATGCAAAGCGACTTGGAAGAACTTCGTTTGGAACCGAGAGAAATCCATTATAATTTCGACCAGTTAAAAATTGAGCGGCTGGACGGCACGCTGAATATCGGTTGGGGGGCAAAGGGGCAGGACGACGGACTCGACGATTTATCAGTGAACGGTGAATCGCTGGAGACGACGGCTCCCCGCGATCCGGCGATGCAAATGATGCAGTCGGCACGGAACGACGTGATGCATTATATGAATGGCCGTGCGCTCGACGACATGAAGCAGCTTGAAGAACGCTGCGAGTATCCTTTGGACGAACCGTATCGGAAGTTCATTTTGCGAGATTTACAAAAACAGGTGGATCCGCGAATTCGCCACTACTATTCGCAAATAAAGCATCAGTTGAACGATAGAAACCGGGAGGAATTGGCCAAACAAATCGCGGAAAAAGTAAGAAACGATGTTTACCGGGGAATGGAACAGTTCCTCGGCCAATTGAAACAAGGAAGGGACGCACAATGAATTACAACGTGACGAACTACGGAATATCCGTCGGAAATGTACGCATCATCGGGGTAACGTCCTCATCGGTTTTTCTCATTGGCGATGCGGAAGACATTAAATGCGCTTCGGCGTTTGATACACCGCCGGAATCGTTGATAATCGGACAGGAACCATTTCCTGCGCCTCTCGTTCCGTTGACTTCGGAATCGGCTTAAGGGGGGATTGGCTTGAGGAGACTGTCACTTGTCGATTGGATGAAGGTGCGTTCGGTATCTTCAAGTGCGACATTACAAATCGGAGACAGCGAGACGATCACACCGTACGATCAAGTGTTAGCGGTGCAAAGAGAATTCCCGGTTTACAGCAATAGCGATTTCGACTTTCAACGCTTTGACTTTTTCACGAGACCTTTGCCGCCTGTTCCTGCGGGTTGCGGCGGGCATTTCCATTCGGAGAATCGGGTTCCGATCATAAAAGTCGGAGCGGTCGACATCCACGGCGTGGCAGCATCCTCCGTCGTACAGGTCGGCTCGACCCGGCACGTGTTCAGTTCATCGCGAGTGAAGCAAATCCGACAGTTTTTCCTTCCGTTAACAGAAGAGCAATACGCATATTTTTATGAAGATAATGATGACAATCGGAGCTAGACCGAACTCCTCTCCAATCGCGACATACAATAGCACTATCTTATTTTCGCAGAAAAAGGATGTTGCCCGATGCCTTCTATCGTCGGTCCGGTAAAAATCAACAGCGTCGCCAGCAGCGGGGTCGTCGACTTCGGGGATAATTGGCAAATCACGCCAAAAAGCACGACAAAAACGTATGCGGGATCAGGGTCTTTCGGCACCGGCGACTTTCATGTAAACTATAACGCCATCAGTAATACGATCGTTCCGGATCCTGACGCGGTCGATTCAAGCAATACCGCGAACAACTAACCGGGGGCGGCACAATGGTAGTGAACATTTATCAAAACATCGACATTCGAACGTTGAACGTTGGAAGCGTTACGAACTCGTCGGTCTTGCAAATCGGGAGCGCCGGCTGCATCCATACGGCCGCTCATTTATACAACACCGGCGGCTTTACGGCTGAAGCGCCATCCTTGATTGAAACCGACACGACAACGGAAGCCCCGCTCGTGCCGCTCGTGGCACCGTCACCCTCGTGATTCGCTTTGTTCCCGCCGGCGAATCGCAGCAAGCAATACTCTCACAGCAAACAACAACGCGAAGATACTCACATACGAGGATTGCCAGGTCCACGAATTATAGTGAACGAGATTTGTATACCTCTCCAAAATCGTTTCTCCAGCGGTTAGAACGGTTGTATAGCCGATGCCTTGCCGTAAGATGCCGCTCCAACTCGCATGCGAAGTAGTTTGGCAATAGAAAATGCTGACAACCGGCAACAATAAAAACTCGTAGAGCGGGCTCGTGTCGAAATAATTGTCAAACAACCCGATTGGATAGGTAACCATGTCGTTTTCGACGACGATCACGCCAAAAAACGTCGAAAAATACGAAGTCAGAAAGAAAACGATCAGCCATTCTTTCATCGGCGGTTTTCTTACAGCATACCCAAACAGGAAAAGGCCGAATACAAGCAAAGCCCAGAGAAAACCTTTTTGGATGGAAACGTCAAATGGAGACATATCGACCCTCCCCGTCAACTGGGGATTATTATGCCTCTTTGACCGTAATCTTATGTGGTTTTCGCATAAAGACACATATCCATTAAGCAGCCGTCCGAATGACGGTCCATGTTTTTCATGATTCCTTCCAACCGGTATCCAAGCTTTTCCGGTATGCTGCGGCTCGCTTTGTTTTCAGTGGCCGCGCGAATCTCGACGCGGTTCGCCTTCAACGTGTCAAATGCAAAGCGGCTCATTGCTTCGGCTGCTTCACTCATGTAACCTTTGCCGGCGGCATCCGTTCGCATCCAGTAGTACATTTCCAGTTTCGGGATCTCCCAGTCGATCGGACTAAAGCCGATTACGCCAAGAAACGCCTTCTTGTCTTTTGTATAAATGTGATACCGCAAGGCTTTTCGCAATATGAAATCGCTGTAGGCTTTGCGAACGTTTTTCTCCGACTCTTCGATTGTTTGTTCTTTCCGTGCGAAATGAAGCCACGGTTTCAGTTCGGCAGCCGACTCCCGTACCGCTTCATGGACGACTTTTCCTTCGCCGGGGCGAGGGACGTGAAGCCACAACCGATCGGTTTTCAATTCTGTCGGAATCTCCAACAATATCGGATCCATGTCCAACCTCCTGTTTTTCGTTACTGAACACGCTCGATTTTCGGATGCGGCCGGCTTTCATCGAAGGTTAGCCGGTACACGTCCGGATTTGACAGCCGGCTCCACAAATCGAAACCGACATTCGGCTTAAAGTGCTTCACCATTAAAGCCAGCAAGCCTCCATGCGTGACCATCACAGCATTCTTTGGATCTGCGTCCAACACATCGCGGACAACCGTGATCCCCCGCGTCATCGCCTCCCGCCCTGTTTCGCCCCCTTCGTGGCAAATATCGAGATCGGCAAACGAGTTTTTGAGGCGCACCAGCCAATCGTCAAGCGGCCGCCCGCTCAACACCCATTCGATCAGGCGATTGTCTTTTTCAATCGTGAGCGACGCCGCTTTGCTGAAAGGACGAATCGATTCGACTGCACGCGTGAACGGGCTTGAGACGATTCGCTCGATCCCGCACGCGGATAACTTCTCCGCTAATTGCACAGCCTGCTCCTTTCCTTCGTCTGTCAACTTAGCGGTCATTTGTTGGCCCTCGGCCTGGCAATGCCTTACTAGATAAATGCGTTTCACCCTTCTTCCTCCATTTCCCCTCCTTTTGTTTGTTCGCTTTCGTTTGCCAAAACCCTCCCTTTTTCGGCTTTCACGGAATTGTTTGACAAAATCGATCGTTAGGAAATCAAGATGCGACGAAAATATTCCCCGTCGATCAGGCAATCGGCAAGCATGTTTCGATACAGGGAAACAATTCCGATCATGCCCGCGATTTGTACCGGTTCATGCTCCGCGGCCAGCTTGTTCACCGTTATGTCGACCGGATGCGGCAAATGATTCAGTTGTTCCGAGGCTTCCGACAGCAATTGCGCGCGAAGCTCGTGATAATTTCGCGACGGAACATAGTCTCGCAAATGAACCCAGCATGTTCTCAAAAATTGAGGGAAACGGGACAACGCACGGTAATCAACCGCTGGTTGATGATGGCCGTGACGGGAAGCGATCTCTTCTAATAACGAACGGATCGGTTCGGGCACGTCTAAAAGATCGACGTTTTCCAATTCGCCCGTGTTCTTTACAAACCCCGGCTTTATCGTACCTTTCGTTTTTCCGGTACCACGCGCACCGCGGCCGGCAAGACTTTCATACCAGGCCGTCGTCAGTAACAACAACTTCGGATTGACGAAATTGAAGGTGTCCACAACCGATCGAATTTTAGCAATGACGGGCCTCTTGTAATACGTTCCCCAATCAATGACGGGAATGTTCGCGTCGATTTCGGGATGGCGCAACCGGTCGGATCCGCGCTTCCATTCGTACGTCAGCAAATTCTGCCGCACTTCCCGCCAACCGACTGCCAAGAATTGATCATATCCTTTCAACACAGTAAACAATTCGTGGACAAAGGGGACTTGCAACACATTCATTACATCAGATTGAAATGCTTCGGCGGCGTTTCTTTCGCGATCAAACGGGACATCCATTTTGATTCCCCCTTAACGTTTTCCATAAAAATTATTCTTCGCTGCTGCGAATAGAAGTGATGTTTAATTTTTTCACAAACGTACATGATAAAGGACATGGAGGTGAGTCCATGGCATCGCAAAAAGAACGCAAATCTTACACGGATGATAAGGAAATTCCGACCGATACCCCGTTGAACCCGGAGTTGCAATGGAATGTGGACGAAAACAGCGCCGATTCACCATTTCCGTTCCCGGGAGATTCGGTAGACGAACATAAAGAACTTGAACACGCCAATCGCCATTTTGCCGAAGAGATCGCCAAGCAGCAGAATGAAAACTTGTAAATAAGCCAATCGCGCAAACGTTAAAGGTGGTACATATGGGCTTTCTATCCGCATTTTTTTCAAAAAAGGAAACGTCAAAGCAAAGCAGCAAGAAATCATCGCAAAAAGCCTATGCTTCCATCAAAAAAAATTTCGATTTCATTCAAACTACGTTGCACCATTCCGACGATTTGCAAATGAGAAAGTTGGACGACGAGTCGGCGATCATCTATTTCAATACATTGACAGACACGAAGCTCGTACATGATCGAATCATGTCGGCGGATACGAGGACGATTACCGGCGTCGATTTGGCCGAATCCGAAATCGAAACGACGGACGACTTGAATAACGCCGTCAGCGCACTTATTGATGGGTATACCGTATTGTGCAAAAACGGCAGCCAACGACTGTATTTAGTCAATACGACAGCGCATTACGACCGTCAAATTGATGAGCCGGATAACGAGAAGATCATTCGCGGCGCCCATAACGGGTTCAACGAAAATTTAAAAACGAACATCAACTTGTTGCGAAAAAGCATCGAAAGTCCCGACCTTTGCGTCAACTATTACCGGATCGGCAACATGACGCGCAAAAAAACGGCGATGATTTACATGAAAGGGATCGCGAATCCGGCGATCATTAATGCAGTCGAAGAGCGGCTGCGGACGATTAATGTCGACATGGTCATGAGCCCTGGCTTCATTGAGGAATTCATCGAAAATTCATCGTTTTCACCGTTTCCGCAAGCCTTGGGAACGGAACGTCCAGACCGGACGATGGGAAACTTAATGGAAGGGCGCATCGTTCTCATGACCGAAGGGGCACCGACGGCACTCATATTGCCAGTCACCTTTTTTGCGTTTTACCAATCGCCGGATGATTATAACAATCGTGCCATTTCTGGTACGTTCACCCGGATTCTTCGCATCTTCAGCTTTATGGTCGCCATCGTTCTTCCGTCTTTTTACATTGCGGTGGCGGGCCACAATTTCGAAGTGATTCCGGATGAACTCGTGCTGCCATTGAAAACGTCGGTCAATGAAATTCCGTATCCCCCTCTGTTTGAAGCATTGGTCATGGTGTTGACGATCGAATTGATCCGCGAAGCAGGGATTCGCTTGCCGACGCCGGTCGGACAAACGATCGGCATCGTCGGCGGTCTCGTCATCGGCAACGCGGTCGTCATGGCCGGCTTGATTTCAAACATCATGATCGTCATCATTGCCGTAACTGCAATCTCGTCTTTCGTCGTGCCGTCGAACGAAATGAGCAACGCTGTCAGAATCTTGACGTTTCCGTTGATCTTCATGTCCTCAATGTTCGGGTTTGTCGGCATCATGTTCTCGCTGTTGTTCTTGTTGATCCATTTATGCAAGTTGGAGTCGTTCGGAACCGCTTATTTCGCACCGGTCGCCCCGCTCAACATCCGAAATTTGAAAGATTCGATCATTCGGCTGCCATTATGGATGCACAACAAACGTCCACGAGACGCGCAACCGGAACAATTGCAAACGCAAAAACGGTCGAGGAAGTGGGACAAATGAACAGGCCATACAAAATTACCCGGCGGCAAATGTTCATGCTGTTAATCCAGACGCAGATCGGCGTAAGCGTTCTTTCTCTGCCTTATGACGTTTTTAGAGCCGCCAGCCGAGACGGTTGGATTTCGGTGATACTTGCCGGCATCGCCTCGCAATTGATCATCATCATCCTTTGGTTGATTTCGAAACGATTTCCGAATGCACAGTGGTATGAAATTTTGCAAAAAACATGCGGGAAATGGGTAGGCCGTTTGTTCTCGGCAGCTTATTTTCTTTATTTTTGCATCCTCGGCAGCATGGTCCTTATCTTATACGGTCTTTCTGTCAACGTCTGGCTCATGCCGAACACCCCTACCTGGATTTTGCTAGTGGCGATGGCGCTGCTCGGCTCTTATTTAGGAAAGGAGAACCTGCGCATTTATGCACGGGTTTACACTTTTTTATCCGTCATTTTGGCTCTCTTGCTCGCTTTTCTTATTTACGCGATCAAAGACATCCATCCGTTGTACGTATTGCCGGTCGGAAGCTCAGGCATCGGCAATATCATGCTTGGAGTTGTTAAGTCCTTTCTTTCGCTCACCGGCTTTGAATTGATTTTGTTGATCTACCCCTTTGTGCAAGGAAATGCCGGACAAAAATTAAAAACCGCCTCCTTGGCTAACCTGTTTGTGATTGTTTATTACGTCGTTGCGACGCTCGTTTGCTTCATGTTCTTTTCGCCTTCTCAAATTTCGGTGTTACCCGAACCGGTTTTGTACATGATCAAAGCGTTTAATTTTACCGTATTGGAACGGGTCGACTTATTGTTCGTCTCTTTATGGACGGGCGTCGTCCTTACATCATTCACCAGTTATTTGTTTATGGCTTCCGAAGGACTAAGAACGTTGGCACCTCCGTTAAATAAAGCGAATGCCGTAAGAATAACCGTCGCCGTTTGTTATGTATTGGCCATCCTCCCTGGACAAAATGTCGTGCTTATCCAACATTTGAACACGATGCTTGCCCCGGTTACCGCAATGTTTTTGATCGGAATTCCAACCGTCGTCTTAGGATGGGCGATGATGTTTCGAAAAAAAGAGGGGATCTCTTCATGAAAAAAACATACGCAATGATCTTGTTCAGCGCGTTGGTATTGTTGACGGGTTGTTGGGACCAGAGGTATTTCAAAGATGTCAAGTTGGGCATGGCCTCGAGCATGGACGTCGCCGCAGGGGGAAAAATGCGCTTGACGGTGTCGATCCCTACGGTTCAAAAATTCGCACAAGGACTCGGTACCGAAAAAATTCAAATCGTCTCGACCGTGGCGTCGACTCCGAGAAAAGCGCGCATGAAAATCGACCGCATCGTTGCGAAAAACTTCGACGCAGCCAAAATGCGCGTGTTTTTAATTGGTGAAAAAATGGCGAAAAAAGGGATCTATCCGTTGCTTGATGTTCTATACAGGGATCCGTCCAACCCGTTGGACGCAAAAATCGCGGTCATGAAGGGAAAAGGGCAAGCAGGAATCAACTTATCACCGCCCGGAGAATCACGCATCAGCGAATACTTGCGGGATTTGCTTGATTCGGCGGAACGATCGACACTGCTTCCAAAGGGAAACGACATTCAAGCCGTTTCCGGTAACTTGGTCGGCAAAGGGAAGGACGACGTACTTCCCTACCTTGTCCTAAATCAACAAAAAGGAATTATCACCGTTTCCGGTGTGGCCTTGTTTAACCGAGATTATTATACAGGGAAACATTTGACCCCGGAACAAGCGACGTTGTTGATCTTGATGAGCGGCAAACACGGTCGAATCGCGAGAATCACGAAAAAAATGTACGACTTTAACAAACAACCGGTGAAAAACTTCATTACGATCGACGTGAAAAAAGTAAAAAGCAACCTTCAATTAAAAGTGGAATCCCCTACGGATATCTCCGCTTTCTTGAATATGACATTAGTGGTCCGAACGGTCGAGTTTCCAATTGATCATTTGCATTCGAAAAACATCGTGGAACAATTGAACGAAAAGTTATCGAAAAAAATTACGAAAGACGCGAACCAAGTCATTTCGAAGCTTCAAGAAGCCAATTGCGATTATTTCGGCCTCGGCCGGCAAATGATCGCCTTCCATCCGGACATATGGAACCAAATTGATTGGAACAAAAGATATCCGAAGATTGATTTCAAGAGCAAAGTCAGAGTCAATATTGTCCAGCACGGCATCATTGACTAGTCAGCCCGGGAGGAATTTCCATGAACGCAGCCCGTGTTCTGTTGGTTTTCACGCTAGCCGCCTTTCTCGTCTTCACCTCTGAAAACAGCGCGAAAGCCGAGTCGATCGACTCTACGAAAATCGTCGTAAATTTATGGAAAAACCAGCTCACGTTATTTAAAAACGGCCATCCGGCCGCAACGTACCCGATTGCGCCGGGCAAGGACCGCAATCCGACGCCGATCGGCACGTTCCGGGTGGTGCAAAAATCGAAAGAATGGGGCGGCGGATTCGGCAGCCGCTGGCTCGGCCTCAACGTGCCGTGGGGCAAATACGGCATCCACGGCACGAACAAACCGTATTTAATGGGGCAAAGCGTCAGCAGCGGCTGCATTCGCATGCGAAACCGCGACGTCGAAGAGCTGTTTTCGCAAGTGCCGATGGACACACCCGTCATCATCAACGGCCCGATTTTCGGGCGCGGCGAATACGCTTACCGAAATTTGGCCGTCGGCTCGAAGGGAACCGTCGTCCAAGTCGTGCAAAACCGGCTGCGCGCGGCCGGTTATTATAATGGCAAGATCGACGGCATTTACGGCGCAGCCACGAAGCAAGCCATGATCGCCTTCCAGAAAGACCGCGGCCTGCCGCCGACCGGCGGCGTCAAACGGCCGACGTACCACGCCCTCGGCCTGCTCGAATAGCCTGCCGCGCTCATTTGACGAAAAGCACCATGTGCATTTCGTCATGGTAGCGGCCGGCGATCTTAAGCGAGCGCGGTTCCGTGCCGAAGGCACGGAAACCGGCTGCCTCGTACAGCTTTATTGCCGGCCTATTGTTCGCTTCTACCGTCAATACGAGTTGCTCAATCTCTTCGCTGATGCGCGCTTGTTTGATAACGGCACGCAACAAAGCGCTTCCCGCCCCTGCAGAGCGATAAGACGGTGTCACGTACATGGCAAATACATTAGCCTTGTGACGCAACTTCGCTGCCGTCTCCGGCACGAGCACGACCGTGCCGACGAGTGCGCCGCCGTCGAACGCGCCGAACGTGTAGTTGCGTTCGACGCCGAGGCGCGTGCGCGTCTCGGCGAGCGGATGCTCCTTCGCCACGGCTTCCTCATAGCTGCTTGCGAACGCCTCGGGATTCTTCTTCAGCGCCTCGAGACGCAGCGGCCAATACGCTTCCGCGTCATCGGCCGTTAAT
>DASSOY010000060.1 GCA_035700025.1 Bacillales bacterium
GTCATGGTCATTTCCCACGACCGGTATTTTCTCGACCGTACGGTGACGAAAATTTACGATCTTGAAGACGGCGAGCTGCAGGCGTACAACGGCAACTACTCGGCGTTCGTGAAGGAAAAAGAAGCGCGGCTGCTCGCGGAGTTTCAGCAATTCGAAGAGCAGCAGAAAAAGATTAAAAAAATGAAAGCCGCGATCAAAAGACTGCGCGAGTGGGCGAACCGGGCGAATCCGCCGAATGCCGGCATGCATCGGCGCGCCGGAAGCATGGAGAAGGCATTGGAGCGGATGGAGAAGCTCGACCGCCCGGTGATCGAGCGGAAGAAGATGGGGCTTGAACTGGATGCCGGAAAGCGCAGCGGCCGGGATGTCGTGAGGATGGAAAACGTGACGAAGTCGTTTGACGGCCGGGTCTTGTTCCGCGAAGCGGGGATGCATGTGCGTTTCGGCGAGCGCGCAGCCGTTGTCGGCGAAAACGGGACGGGGAAGTCGACGTGGCTGCGGATGATGCTCGGCGAGGAGCGCGCGGACGAAGGCAAGTGTGCGCTCGGCACGGGCGTGAATGTCGGCTATTTGTCGCAAGACGGCTTGCCGGGCGACGAGAATGCGACGGTGCTGGAGGCGTTTCGGGAGCAGACGACGATGGATGAAGGGAAAGCACGGCACGTGCTGGCGAAGTTCATGTTTTATGGAAGCCAAGTGTTTCAGCGCGTGAAGGATTTGAGCGGCGGCGAGCAAATGCGTTTGCGGTTCGCGCAACTCATGTATCAAGACGTGAATTTTCTCATTCTCGACGAACCGACGAACCATTTGGATATTGATTCACGCGAGGTGCTTGAGGATGCGTTGGAAGATTTCCAAGGCACGCTGTTGGCGGTTTCGCACGACCGTTATTTCTTGAATAAATGCTTTTCGCGCCTGTTTTGGCTCGAAAATGCAACGATGACGGTTTATGAAGGCGATTACACCTATGCGAGAAGGAAACGGAGTGAACGTAATGGATATTAAAAAATACACGGAAGCGAACCGGAAGGCGTGGAACGAAGTAGCGCCGAAGCATGAGGAGCTGAAGCGGGAAGCGAAAAAGCAATTTATTGACGAGCCGGGATTTTCTTGCCTTGACGAGACGGTGACGCGAGAGCTGGCGGCCATCGGGCTCAGCGGAAAGCATGTCGCGCAGCTTTGCTGCAACGACGGCGTCGAGACGTTGTCGTTGAAAAATCTTGGAGCAGCGGCGGTCACCGGTTTTGATATTTCCGACGGAGCGATTGCTTCGGCGCAGCGGCTGGCCGAAGAGGCTGGCATTGAGAGCACGTTCGTGCGCACCGATGTTTATGAGATTCCGAAAGACTTTGATCGTCAGTTCGATCTCATTTACATTTCTGCCGGCGCGCTCATCTGGCTGCCGGATTTGCCCGGGTTTTTCGCTGTTGCTGAGCGGCTTTTGAAGCCGGGCGGGGCGCTGCTCATTTATGAGATACACCCGCTGTTAAATATGATCGATGAAGAAGCGGCTGTGCCAAGAATGAAATATTCGTATTTTGTAAAAGAACCGCAAGCATATAATGAGGGACTTACGTATTTGGGCAATGACCCGTACGAGGCGAGTACGGCTTATAATTTTAATCCGACGGTTGCCGACATCGTTAACGCTGTCGTCAGCAACCGATTTCGATTACGTAAGCTAGAAGAGTTTCCGCACGATCTTTCGCCGATGTTCGAGCATCTTGAAGCTTGCCGCGTGAGAATCCCGATGAGTTTGCTGTTGTCGGCGGAAAAGGACTAACGGCCGATTCCAACCACCAGCCGAAATGGGCAACGATGTCCGCCCGATCAAACTGCGTTATAATGAAGCTTAGGATTTATAACGAAAGGGTGGAACCATCTTGTTGAATCGATTGTTTGTTACTGCAAACGGCGAGGTTCGAATCGTTTGGAAACTCGTTTGTTTGATCCTTCTTTATATAATGTTCAACATGCTGTTAGTCATGCCTCTGAAACTGATACCGCTCGGGCACCAGGCGTATCAAATGGTTGTTCTTTACGTGCGCGAAGCGGCATTCATCGCCGCCGCTTACATTGCCCTGAAAATGCTGGATGACCGGCGGCCGCAAGACGTCGGGCTCATACCGTTTCGCCTCGGGAGTCGGGCGTTCTTAATCGGATTTGCATTAGGGGCGGGAGCGATGATCGTCATTTTTTTCGGCTTCTCTTTTTCGGGAACCGTTACCTTGGTTCATCCATTCACGCAACCTGAGATTTCGTGGAGCCTTATCAACGGATTCTTGTTTTTCTTTGTGGTCGCCGTTGCCGAAGAATTTTTCTTTCGCGGTTACTTGATGCACGTATTTACTCGCCGCGGAAACGTCGCCGTTCCGGTCATCATGTCTTCGGTGTTATTTGCGCTCTCCCATGCGATGAATCCAAACGTGGCCATTCTCGGTCTCGTGAACATTTTCTTCGTCGGTTTGCTGTTAGCCTGGATGTACGTAAAAACGGGAAATCTCTGGATGCCGATCGGTTTTCATATGGCATGGAATTATTTTCAAGGCAATGTCTTTGGGTTTCCGGTAAGCGGAACGACACGGCACGGGCTGTATACGATCAAAGAAACAGA
Organism: Bacillales bacterium; assembly: GCA_035700025.1. Classification (NCBI taxonomy): domain Bacteria; kingdom Bacillati; phylum Bacillota; class Bacilli; order Caryophanales; species Caryophanales bacterium. The sequence goes on from DASSOY010000060.1 coordinate 2,615, forward strand.
GAACGTGCTTTGGTCCGGCGGATCGTTCGGCCCGGAAGCGGGTCTCGCGGCGACACTCGTTTTGCTCGCATTGACAGCTGTAATATGGAAAATGCCGGTCACCACGCCTTACCGGGCTTACGGACGAATGTGAATGATCCGAATGTTCAAGCATTTTGTTCGAAGCCTCCGTTCAGGTTCGTTACAATAAAAGAAAAAGGAGGAAAACGAATGTTGCTGGAACAGATGCCGAAAGTGACGCTGCGGGATTTGGACGGGAATGCCGTGTCGACGGAAGATTACCGGGGCAAGAAAACGCTCGTGTTCATGTGGGCGTCCTGGTGACGATGCCGCCATCAATTGCCAGGTTGGCAATCGTTTTATGAACAACATAAACAGGATGGTTTCGAATTGCTTTCCGTTGCGGTGGACGGACGGGGAGCGGAGGTTGTCAAGCCGCATGTCGAAGGCACGACATTCAAGACCGTCGTCGATGAGAAAAATGAATGGGCGCATCGGTTCGGGTTCAAGGTTGTCCCGAACGGCATCTTCCTTGATGAGGACGGAACGATACGCATGATTAAGGAAAGGTTCGAAGTGACCAACGAGGATCATGTCAAAGCCGTTGAACAACTCATACGCGGGGAAGTTGAGAAAGTTGAGTTTGAAGAGGAACCTTTAAAGCGTGTGCCAAACATGCAAACCGCATGGGCGCAAACGAAATTCAAGCTCGGCATGGAATATGCGAGGCAAGGGAAAACCACCGAAGCTTTGCAGGAGCTCGACGAAGCACTCGCGCTTGACCCGGACAATTTTTTAATTCGCAAACAGCGGTGGTACATTCGTTTTCCGGAAAAATTTGTGCCGGAGATCGATTTCGCGTGGCAACAAGAACAGCTGAAAAAGGAAAAGAAAGCGGAAGCCGAAGGCGTCCGAATCGAATCCGGGGGGATCATTTGCGGACCGGATGGTTGTACGATTCCCGGCATGAACACGAAGGACAAGTAAATGTCTTTTGCGAGGCGTATCGGCGGCAGGCAAACTTTTTTACAAATGAACCGGTTTTTCGTATGATTAAACTAAATCCAACTTAACAAAAATCGATTCATCTTCGGGGCGGGGTGCAATTCCCCACCGGCGGTTAAAGCCCGCGACCCGATGCGCGAGCATCGGTTGGCCCGGTGGAATTCCGGGGCCGACGGTGAAAGTCCGGATGGGAGAAGATGTTGTTTGCATGTGCAAGGACACCCGTGTGCCTTTGTGTCTTTGGACAGAAAACAGTTGTCCAATCAGCCCCTGAAGATTCCATTCTTCAGGGGTTTTCGTGTCTTCATGAACGGGATGAATCGAGAATGAAGGAGAGATCCCCTCATGCAGAAAGAAAACCGTCTTTACCGCCTCGTCGCACTTGCGATGCTGGCAGCCGTTTCCTATGTGTTGATGTTGTTGAATTTTCCTCTGCCGGCGTTTCCGCCGTATTTGAAAATGGACTTCAGCGATATTCCTGCCTTGATCGGCGCGCTCTTGTTCGGTCCGGCGGCAGGCATTATCATCGAGGCCGTCAAGAACCTTTTGCATTATGTAACACAACCCGGTCCGGCGGGCGTTCCGATCGGGGAATTGGCGAATTTCGTTGCCGGGCTGTTGTTGATTTTACCGGTTGCTTTGCTCGCCAGAAGAATAGGCTCGTCGAAAAAGCGGGTCATTGCCGGAATATTGGCCGGCGTCGTTTTAATGGCTGTAGTCATGAGTATCTTAAACTACTTCGTGCTGCTGCCGGCTTACATGTGGTTTCTGCACTTCCCCCACATGACATCGGATGCTATGGTGAAACTTGTAACCGTGGCCATTCTTCCTTTTAATCTCATTAAAGGTGCGTTGACGGGCGTCGTCTTCCTCGTGCTTTACCCGAAACTGAAGCCGTTGATTCAGCGCTACCAACCGAAGAAAAAACTGCGTGCCGTATAAACACCAAAGCCGCCCCTCGCTTGAGCAGGGGCGGTTTCTTTGCGCCAAAAGCAAGCTATCGAAACGTTTCCTCCATTTGTGATGCCAAGGTTCCCCGAAATGCTGATAAATGTGGTACACTCTTTACGAAACGAGGTGAGGGCATGTCCAAGAAAAAGAAGAAGAATACTCGCAATAAGATTCCTAATCGAACGCGCAAGACAAAGGCAGGAAGGGTACAGACGATAATGTTTGCGACCTTAATCGCGCTCATTGTCTTGATTGTCGGGGTGATGGTGTATGCCGGAGTGGCGAAACATCAAGAAGATGCTGCCGGACGTGCGAGTTTTGACTATAGTCGATACCCCGTAATGGGCGATCCGGACGCACCGGTGAAAATCGTCGAGTTCGGTGACTACAAATGCCCCGTATGCAAACGGTTCGATGAACAAATCGTCTCGCAATTAAAGAAAGATTACATTGATTCGGGAAAAGCGGCTTATTATTTTGCAAACTTCCCGATCATTCAAGGATCGATGCCTGCCGCATTGGCGTCGGAATCGGTCTATCACCGCCAGCCGGAGTTGTTCTGGCAATTTCATGATGCGTTGTATGCGAATCAAGGACCGGAGGATGAAGATTGGGCCACGGCGGAACGAATAACGAAAATCGGCGTGACGCACGTGGAAGGGTTGAACGGCGATCAATTAATGAAGGACATCCAAAACGAAACGTATAAAACCGCCGTCGAGCAAGACCGGCAAAAAGCGTTGAATCTCGGACTTAACAGTACGCCGAGCGTTTTCGTCAACGGCGAACGCGTGGCGGTGACGAGTTATGAGGCGCTGAAAGCGGTGATTGACCAAGCCTATGACAAAGCAAAGTAAGGGTGAATCGATGCGTCGAATGCGAATTTTGATGATCGTCACGGCCGCACTTTTGCTTGCAGCAGCGGCAAGTTTTACGCTGTTAAAGGCAATGGGCGGAAACGAAGACAGCGGCGAGCCGCCGAAGGCGGCAACGGAAGATGATGAGAAGCTTTCTTTTCGCTACAAAGAGCAGCCGATGCTTGGGGATCCGGACGCTCCTGTGAAAATCGTTGAGTTCGGCGACTACCGCTGCATCGTCTGCTACCGTTTCGACCAGAAATTTTTTCCGAAGCTGAAAGAACAATTTATCGATACTGGAAAAGCTGCATTCTATTTCGTAAACGATCCGATTCTTGGTAAAGGCTCGGTGCGCATCGCACTTGCGGCGGAGTCGGTTTATCATCGCCGTCCGGACGCCTTTTGGGACTATCACGAAGCGATTTACGCGAATCAAGGGCCTGAAGATGAAGCGTGGGCAACGACGGATTTTCTCGTTCAGTTGGCGGCGGAAACTGTTCCGGAAATAGATCGGCAAACGTTGCGGAGAGATATTGAAGAAGGTACGTATTTACAGGCGGTCAAACGAGATGCGGAAAAAGCGCAAGCGCTCGGCATCGAAGGGACACCGACAGTCTATGTGAACGGCCGAATGTTAACTTGGGACGAAACGTCGCATTATGATCAACTTTCACAAATTATCTCGGCGGCGTATGAAAAGGCGGCGAACTAATGGAAACGAGAAACGAAGAAGCGTCTTTTTCCCTTTATTTCGCATGGCTCGTTGCGGTCATCGCGACGGGGGGCAGTTTGTACTTCAGCGAAATTGCCGGTTATGTGCCGTGTGAACTGTGTTGGTACCAGAGAATTTTTATGTATCCGCTCGTCATCATCCTCGGTATTGCCAGCTTTAAAGGCGCGCGGTCGATTACCACTTACGTGTTGCCGCTGAGCATTATCGGAGGTTGTTTCTCCATTTATCATTACTCGGAGCAAAAGTTCGGTACGCCGTCTTTTTGCACGGGAACGGTCCCTTGCAGCGGGGAATACATCAATTGGCTCGGATTCATCACGATTCCGCTGCTCGCGCTTACCGCTTTTCTGCTGATTACGCTGTTTTTGTTGATGGCGAGACGAAATCACTAACAGGAATGTTTGTTCGCAAAAAGGACAAGCCGTCGACAGAAAGCCTTGCGAATTTGTTGCATAATGCCGGTTTTACAAGAAATTGATAGAAATATTACATAGGATATTGGTCCTAGGCCGACTTTGTAATCTACTGTTAAACGATTGTAAGCTTCCTACAATTGCTATGAAATACTCCCCTAGTACAATGAGCATTGTGCGAATGAAGGCACACAATCTCGGAAGAGGGGAGTTCTTTTTTTTATGAAAGGCAACCAAAAACTCAAAACCGTCGTGATGTCGTCAGCTTTGACGGGAATCATGGCAGTAGCCCCAATGGTTACGCACGCATCCGGTTTCGGAGAAAATACATGGATCAAGGGCGATCATGGCAAGCAAATCAAGCCCCTGCAAAAAATCTTGAAGAAATTCGATTACTACGAAGACGACATAGACGGGATTTTCGGTCCGCATACTTACGAAGCGGTGAATGCATTGCAGCTCGATTATGATTTAAACCAGGACGGCATCATCGGACCGGAAACGAAACAGACGCTGAAACAAGTTCTTGAGTACAAAAAGGCTTATGAAAAAGCTCCGAAGCTTGAACTCGGCGACCGCGGCCATACGGTCAAAGTTTTGCAAACGCAGTTGAAAGCCTTGGATTATTATCTCGGCGACCTCGATGGGATTTTCGGGCCGCTTACGGAAAATGCTGTCGAAGGTTTCCAAAAGGCGAACGACGTTGCGGTTGACGGAATCGCCGGACCGAAAACGTACAAAGCCTTGCTTCACAATCCAGTACCTGCGACGAAAGTCGAGAGTGCATCGACGAGCGTCTCGGAAAGTTCTTCATCGGATGAGACGGTCAGCAGGGGTACTGACGTAAGTGCCGACAAAGTATTGTATGTGGAAAGCACAGCTTATACGGCGAATTGCGCAGGGTGCTCCGGCATCACCGCAACGGGCATCAACCTTCTTGAAAATCCGGGTGCAAAAGTGATCGCCGTTGATCCGGACGTCATCCCTCTCGGATCCACCGTTTGGGTCGAAGGGTACGGCTATGCTGTTGCCGGAGACACCGGAGGTGCCATCGACGGCAATCGGATCGACGTCTTCTTCGCCGATCGTTCGGATGCGTTAAATTGGGGACGCAAAGAAGTAAAAGTAAAAATTGTGGACTGACGTCATTTCCTCGGGGAACGCCCCCGGGGAATTTTTTTATCGCCGTTTGATTCTTCCGTTCCCGGCCGAGGAATCCTTTAAACATGGCTGTTGCTTACAGCAGTCCGCCTTTCAATAAGCGCAAAACGTCTTCAGTTTCTTTTTGCAAATACATACGGTCTTTTTCTTGCAGCACTTCATCGTCAAAGCCTTCCCGCACGTACTTCACGAAATCCGCCAGCAACTTTCTCGTGTTCGTGTCGGTCGTTTCGGCCAACCTTTTGATTGCACGCAGCATGCCGACGGTAACCGATATGTCTCCTTTTCCGTAATGGCGAATTTGATACAACCCTTTGTACAAAAAATGTTCCATGTCACGCGTCGAAATCGTCAACCGATGGTTCCCGTCCGGATCGTAAATGTACGGCCCGGGCATCGCGGTTTGCGACAAATGGCTGATAATCGTGCCGATCCGGTTGATGCAATTAATCGCCGTATGCGGATCGTTCACCGCCGGGGATATCGCCCGCAATGCGATTTCCACGAGCTGCTGAATCCCGAATTCAATGTCTTGTTCGCTCGTTCGTTCGGTCGCAAGTTTTACCGCCGTGCGGATTTTGTCTTGGTTTTGATCGTCCAGCGGCTCGTTTCCGGAATAGGCAGCGATTGTCGTTCCGGCCAATACGTAATCGCCGATATGCACTTGCATTTCTATCGTTATGTCGCATGCACGAGCGATTTTCAACAAAGCCCGGAAATTAATCAATTCAATATATCCAGCACTTTTCGCCGGTATGACGTGACGTGCTTTGTTCTTGGCGTCAATGCTTGATTTTGTTTTCGAATTGAAATGCGCTGCTTCGTTTCCGACGTTGTCTACCGTCGTTAACGTCTTTTTCGTAATGTTATCGATCAGGTGGTTCACTTGCACCCATTTTGCTACGTGATGAATGAAATAAATGAAAAACGCGGCACAGCAAATACCGGAGATAACGCTGAACATTGGTGTAATGAGCAAGCTTTTGCTGTTCGATTGGCCCGTGAGCAGGAGGGTGACCGCGTTGTAGACAAACCCCGCGGTAAATACGGCGAGGACTCGCTGGCTGGCACGGTCGGCAATGAACGTCTGCAACGTACGCGGGGAAAATTGGCCGGAGAACGTGGTCAAAACAATCATAATCGATGAAAAAGTAATAGTGGTCAACGTTAAAATCGACTGCGCCAGTGTGCTCAATAAGGTCGTCGTTAATTTAGAATTTTTGACGAGGAGATCCGGAGATACAGTTTTGAGTTGTTCATTGGAAAAAAGGAAATCAACGTGGACGGTGATAAAGGCGAGCAC
>DASSOY010000061.1 GCA_035700025.1 Bacillales bacterium
CTGCTAAGTTTAGTTTCCTTTATTGTAACAGGTTTTTTCCAATTTCAATCAATAAAAAAGCCCCCCACAACCGCATTCCACGGCAACAGAAAGCCCAATACCACTCCCACCCCCAAAACCCTACCGAACCACCTCAAAAACGGTCCCTTGGTGAAAGTCAGTCACGTTCGTAGACCCGTAAACGCCTAAAAACAGCCGGGTATGGGCCTGATTCGTTCCTAAACTCACATAATAAGCGGAGCCGGACCCAAAATCATAATTCGGTTCAATCAAACCAAAATCATTGAATTTCCCATCCGTTCTTACTTTCGTATAACCTAAGGCGCCTCTAACCGGCGATTGCGATTCTGTTTTCCGGGCAAGATCGGTAAATACAACGCTTCCCGTTAAATCGGAGATGCCATTCCCTATGTAGGGTTGGACTCCTGTCAGCGCGGTGCCGCTGAATTTATCACGGCGCGGATCTTGGTGAAAATAACCCGTTAAAGGCGGAAGACGCTTCGTCGAAGTTTTTATCGCCTCCTCGTAATAGGCGATCGTTTTCTCATTCAAAGTCTGATTTCCTGAGCAGCCTCTAACCGTCGAAGTTGGAATCGTACCTTCCCATCCCCGCCAGCCAAAGTTCATCCATCCTTCCGGGTCTGATTCCGATTGAACAAGCTGAGTGACCGGTATCGGCTGATAATGAGTAAAGGAATAGACGGACTCTGACAAATCCTGTCCGACATTTCCGACAAACTTGAGATACTGATTGGAAACCCTTTGAAAGGAAATACCGGGTATATTTCGAACCCCTTTGGCCATGACCGTAAGCGTTCCCTGAATCGGCACAGGCAGCTCATGAAAACGCGTAACTACGGGAGGATTACTGATCGCGACTTGTTTATCTACATCGATTTCAATGATTTTTCCGGCGATTTCCATCGGATTTTGACTGAGATTAAAGGGATCATACCCCGACCCACCGTCTCCGGTCGTTAATACAAGTCTTCCGGTTTCAGGTGAGAAATTCAAGCTGTTGACCCCGTTATGGTTAAAAAAAGGTCTTCTCATGTTAAGCAGCGTTCGTCGTTTCTGGGGCTGGCCGTTCGATTGCAAAATCCATTCTTCAACGGTGTCGATATGATCAAAGCGCGTTTCTCGATCTGTCCATCTCAAGTTTAAGGTTTTCGGGTCGCACGGGTTCGGCTGAAAAGATTCAAAAGTACCCGCAAGCGCCCCCGGACCTTGGGTTCCAGCTGCGGTATAATGAAGATAGAAAAGTCCGTTACGATAAAATTGCGGGTGAAACGCCAGCCCGAGCAACCCCCGTTCGTCGTATCCCCCATCGGAGCCAAGCTTGATGATTCGCTGACGAATATCTAAAAAAGGCTTGATCCTCCCATTTCCGAGGGCAAAGATCTCTCCTGCCTGGGTGGCAATAAATAAGCTGTCCATTGAATCCCCGGGAAGAAATGCAGTTTTCAAAACCGTAGGTAAATTGATTTTGCTGACAATGGGCCGTAAAGCGACCTTAACTGTTCTCAAATCAGGAATGCCCCTTCTTATGGTTTCTTAAAAATAACAATATGATGAGCACGTGGCTCTTAGTACAAAAAAAGCCTTCTACAGCCATCCCTTGCGGTGACCATAGAAAGCTCATTTGTTAAAATTGATCAGGAAACAGCTTCACGATGCCTTGGGTCAGGATATCCGCCAAATGAATCATATGAATTTCGTTTTTGTCGGTGGCTGCAATGTCCGCCTGCCAATCACCTTTGAGACAAGCGATGACGATGTCCGTGATCAATTGCAGATGCGTATACAGCATATCTTGCATCGTTTTTAACGGCCAGTTCGGATTCGCTCCGCTTAAAAATTTGGAGATCTCATCAGCGTTTCGATGCCAAACCGCTTGCAGCTTTTTCAAATCAGCCTCATTGCCTCTTTTGGCGGCTTCGACAATTTTTCCGGCGATCTGAATATGCTCTTTCAGCAGTTGAGTCAGTTGATTGCCGGCAGCCTCGCCGTAATAAGGCTTGATCACATTGCCGATATCCTCCTGGTTCCCGCAAAAGCCGGTCCAATACATCCTTCTGATCCGGTCGATTCGTCATCGCGCTGACAATATAACTTCTCGTCCATATCGTATGATCAATCCATACCTTCTGCATATCCGTCTTCAACTGCACCATTTTCTCACTTAGGCAGGCCGCATCACCCTTATCGTCCGCTTTCGCTTGCACAGATCCTGTTGACGACATCATGCTAATACGAGAACGAACGCCAATGCCACTAACCACTTATTTTCAACTGATTTTATACTCAAAAATAACCCCGAAATCGCGTTCACGAAATCAGGGTCTGGCATTTAAAATTGATCGAGCACCTCACGAACTTCATCCGTGGACTCGGCGCTCATCAAGCGATGTCTTAGTTGACTCGCCCCGCGAAATCCGCGTAAATAGACCTTAAAAAAGCGGCGAAGCGGTTTGAACGGCCGCGGCCCAAATTCTTTTACATACTTATCATAAAGGTCAAGATGTAACCGTAAAAGCTCAATAAATTCCTCGCTGCTGTGGTCTTTCGGCTCTTTTTCAAAGGCAAATGGATTATGAAAAATCCCGCGCCCAATCATAATGCCGTCCACACCATGTTCCTCAGCGAGCTCCAAGCCTTTTTGACGGTCCGGAATATCGCCATTAATGGTCAGAAGTGTGTCTGGTGCTACCTCATCACGCAGCTTCTTGATCTCCGGAATCAGTTCCCAATGCGCAGCCACTTCGCTCATTTCTTTTCTTGTCCGCAGATGAATTGAGAGATTCACGATGTCTTGCTGCAATAAGTGCTTGAGCCAACCGCGCCACTCCTCGACTTCCGTATAACCAAGCCTCGTCTTCACGCTTACCGGCAAACCCCCGGCTTTTGAAGCTTGTATAATGTCTGCAACCACATCCGGACGGCGGATCAGACCGCTTCCCTTCCCTTTCGGTGCTACATTCGCTACCGGACAGCCCATATTGATATCGACACCTTGAAAACCTTGTTCCGCCATACCGATACTCATTTTCTCGAACAATTCCGGTTTATCGCCCCAAATATGAGCAACAATCGGCTGTTCATCTTCTGTAAAAGTTAACCGCCCGCGCACACTTTGGTCCACCTCCGGGTGACAATAACTCTCCGTGTTGGTGAACTCTGTAAAAAACGCATCCGGTCTCGCCGCTTCACTCACCACATGGCGGAAAACAACATCCGTCACATCTTCCATCGGCGCCAATATAAAAAACGGTTTCGGTAAATGATGCCAAAAGTTATCTGTCATCCTATAAACCCTCTCATGAGGGGATCGGTTTTTCCCCAAAATAAAAAGCCAACCCGGCTTCCTTTAAAATTTATACCATGCTTACGCCCTTTGATCAAACGATAGGAAACAGATCTTCATAAATCACCATTCAATGGGTAAATCAGTTGACACAAGGATTGCAGAGGAAAGACTATCAAACGAATGAGTGAAGAAAAAAAGTTCATCCACACATAAACGATATGGATATTTTTATGTTAAAATAGATACATTGCAAAAGCCTTTTCAAATTTTGTGTTTTTTTACTTGATAAGGTTGTTTTTTCAATACAAGGGGGTTACAGGTTGAGAGTAAATTTAAGAAATGATGCAGGAGTAACAAAACAGGTCAAATTGGGGTTTAGCTGGACAACATTCTTTTTTGGTTTTTTCCCAGCGCTATTTCGTGGGGATCTAAAGTGGGCCGCAATTATGTTTATTACTGCACTAGCTGTGGGAGTATTTACATTCGGCTTTGGTGCGTGGATCCCTGGTATTTTCTTCTCGTTTATTTACAACAAAATCTTCATCAAAGATTTACTTGAGAAGGGTTATCGTCCTGCTGATGATGGATCCAGAAACGCATTAATAGGAAGTGGCATAATTACGGGTGAAAATGTTGCATAACAAGCGTTAAATGTTAAATAATGAAGCAGGAGCACTGCAATTCGGTGCTCTTTTTATATTCTCTGTTTTGCCTATATTCCCGCATTAATTGACCCCGCCGATTAAAAATTTTTCCATAAATCGCCCATCAAACGCAAGCGACTGGGGAGTGTCACCGTATCGTACCGGTATCGTCGATGGTCGTGGACTGTAACAATTTACTATCTTTTCTGCTCCTACAATCAAATAGAAGCAGGCAACCCTTTAACAGGTTCCTGCTTCTTCTCTTAAAACGATCTGCGCAACGCATTCGACGTGAACCGTCTGCGGGAACATATCCACCGGCTGCACCTCCTGCGCCTGGAAGCCTCCGGCTTCCAGCACCTTCAAATCCCGCGCTAACGTCGCGGGATTGCACGAAACATACACGATGCGCTTCGGCTTCATGGCGACGATCGTCGCCAGAAGAGCCTCGTCGCATCCCTTCCGCGGCGGGTCGACGACGACTACGTCCGTCGTCACCCCTTGCTTGTGCCACGCCGGAATCACGTCCTCCGCTTTCCCGATCTCGAACGTCACGTTCGAGATCGCGTTCAGCTCCGCGTTCTTCCGGGCGTCCTCGACCGCCTCCGGCACCACTTCCACGCCGTACACATGTCCGGCTTGCTTCGCCAAAAACAGCGAAATCGTGCCGATTCCGCAATACGCGTCTACGACGCTTTCTTCCCCGCTCAACCTCGCATACTCAAGCGCTTTTTCATAAAGCACTTTCGTCTGCTTCGGATTCACTTGGAAGAACGATCTCGCCGAGATCGCGAATTTCACGTCGCCGATCGTGTCATAAATGACCTCTCGGCCCCATAACACCAGCGTTTCTTCGCCGAAAATCGTATTCGTCCGCTTCGGATTCACGTTCTGCACGATCGACATCACGCCGTCGATCGCATCGGTCACCTCGCGGACGATTGCCTTGCGGCTCGGCAAATGCGTACTTTTCGTAACGAAAATCACCATGACCTCGCTGCTGTTTTGCCCGTACCGGACAACGACGTGGCGCAGCTCACCTTTATGCGTCTTTTCATCATACGCACGTACGCCGTACCGGTCGGCAATCTCTTTCACCTGTTGCACGACGTCGTCGTTCGTCGGTTCTTGAATGAGACATTCGTTCATATCGATGATGCGGTGCGAGCCGCGCTGGTAAAAGCCGGCGATCAAGCCGCCTTCGCGCTCGCCGACCGGCACTTGCGCCTTGTTGCGGTAGCGCCACGGGTCCTCCATGCCGAGCACCGGATGTACGGGTACGTCTTCCAAACCGCCGAGCCGAGCCAGCGTTTCTTTGACCATGCGATGTTTTTGCTTCAGTTGGCCCTCGTAGGAAAGATGCTGGAGCTGACAGCCGCCGCATTGTTTATAAATCGGACAAGGCGGTTCGATCCGCTCCGGACTCGTTTCGTGCAGTTCGAGCAATTTCCCGAACCCATACCCTTTTTTCGTCTTCAGCACTTTCACCGACGCACGTTCGCCGGGCAACGCCTGCGGCACGAACAGCGTATAGCCGTCCACTTTCGCGACAGCGCTGCCTTCATGGGTCAAATCTGAAAACGTCACTTCGACGATGTCATTTTTTTGTACGGGTAATTCCGCTTTCGGCATGCACATTCATCCTTTAATCTTCGTGTACCGGAGCAAGCACGTCCATCACGTCAGGTTCCTTCAAATCTCTCACATAAAATTTGCCGTCCAAACGATAAACCGGAGTGCCGTCACCGAAGAATCCCGAGTGGTTCGGGATGTCTTTCATTGTAAAATCCGCCCCGGGATCGTCAGGCAATTTTTTAACTTGGAAAACGGTATCAAGCCCTTCACGGTAAGGGATTTGCGGGCTTTGCGCCACGTGGATAACCCCGTCGATCTTCACGAAAAGGGCCCAATCCGTCCAACCGTCCACGCCGTCCATTTTTAAAAAATCGGACCGCGGCATCGCCAGCATTTCAATAAAATCTTTCGGGGCTTTGTAAAGCTTCCCGTCGTCGTCCATGACCCATTCGCCATCGACCTGGGAAATGGACAGGCCCCATTTTCCGTTCACTCGGAAAGTATAACGAATCGCATATGTTGGCGGTTTCGGCCCGGAAATCGGTTCTAAATGTTCAAGACTCTCCAAGGCTTTGTATATCCAATCATTATTACGGATGTGATAGCCTTGCTCAGCGATGTACGAAACCGGTTCCGATTGCGTGACGACAATTTCGTCCGTGAAAAAAGCTTCGAGCCGGTCTCGTTCCATGTATAGAAAAGTAGCACAAGCAACAAGCACGACTCCAACCAAAATTCCAACCTTTTTTAGCATCCGATCGCTCCTCACTTCCGATATTTTTTCGCGGTTTCTTCAGGAACGAGCAGTCTCAGATGCTGATACAAGTTGGCCAGCTCACACGGGAAAAGCCCGCCGAATTCCCCGTCGAGATTCAATTGCATTTTCGTTTCCGGGTACACTTTTATATGACTCGCCTTTGTATAAATCACGTTCGGGTCGTTAATATGATCGCCGCGAATCGCCTTTTGCACCGCGGCAACGACGCCGGCAAGATTCGTTTTCTTTAAAATCATCAGCTCGAACAAGCCGTCGTTCAACAGCGCATCAGGAGCGGCCTTTTCAAAACCGCTCACCGAATTCGTATTGGCAACTAGAAACAGCATGATCTCGCCTTCGAACAGACGGCCGTCAAACTCGATCCGCACTTGCGTTGGGCGCAC
>DASSOY010000062.1 GCA_035700025.1 Bacillales bacterium
GAGTTTCCTCGTCACGCTTGGCTTTTTGTTCAGTTTTCAAGGAACAACTTCCTTCATTTTCGTCATCCGCAAAACGTCTCGTTTCGCGTCGGAATTTCGTCGTCGCTTTCTAACAGCGACTTTATTAATATACCACGCTGCCACTTTAATGTCAACAACGTTTTGCGATTTTTTTGCCGCCAAAAACGGCATTTATGCGAAAAGTTCATCGCAACCATTTTCCGAGCGACGTTTAATAATTTATCATGCCTTATGAAAAAGGTCAACACCTTTTCGCAAACTTTCCGGGAAATAATTATGCCGCGTGATGTGTTATAATGACGGACAGGAGGAATTAAGCATGTATTGGAAACAATCAAGTAAGATCAACCGTATTCGCACGTTTGCGCTGAGCCTTGTCTTTATCGGTTTCTTCATTATGTATCTCGGGATTTTCTTTCATTCGTACGCATGGGTCATGTACACGCTGATGATTCTCGGGTTTTTCGCTGTAATCGGGAGTTCATTTGTCTATGCATGGGTCGGAATGCTTTCCGCAAAGGCCGTGATCGTCGAATGCCCGAATTGTGGAAAGGCGACGAAGATTCTCGGCCGCGTCGATATGTGTATGAGCTGCCGGGAACCGTTGACGCTCGATAAAAACTTGGAAGGCAAAGAACTCGATCCGAAATACAACCGAAAAAAATACACAAAAAAAGCCGGCAGCCGAAAATAAGGCCCCGGTTTTTTTATACGGAGCGGCAAATGGCACCGGCAATATTAATGGGCGGATTCCTTCGCTTGGCAGTTCGGACAGACGCCGTATACCTCCATGCGGTGGTCGCCGACTTTGAAACCCGTGACATGTTCAGCCAACGTTTCCACTTCGTCAAGACCAGGATAAAAGAAGTCGACGATTTTGCCGCATTCGTTACAGATGATATGGTAATGATCACTCGTTACGTAGTCAAAGCGGCTCGACGCATCACCGTACGACAATTCCTTTACGAGTCCTGCATCTTTAAATACGCGCAAGTTGTTGTACACCGTAGCTACGCTCATATTCGGAAACCTGCCCTCGAGCGCCTTGTAAATCTCATCGGCAGTCGGATGGGAAAGCGATTCGATTAAATGTTCCAATATGGCATGACGCTGCGGGGTTATGCGGACACCGGAACCTTTCAAGGTCGAGATAGCTTCCTGTAAGCGATTCTCGGACATAGTCACACACCTCGCTAATAATGAAAGACGCTGTGCGTCATTCAAGAAGTTAAAAATAAGAAAGAAGATTGGTGTAAATTTGTTCTTTCTTCTTAAAAAATGATTCTCTTATTAAAATCTTTCTAATCAAAGGTTACTTTCAGTTTACAAGGTGGGACAAATGGTTGTCAATCAATGCCCTTCCGCAGGTTCCTCATGCAGCACCGTTTCCGACTCCCCCGTCTTCACGTTTACGTATCGTGCAGCGACGAACAGAAAGTCGGACAATCGATTTAAGAAAGAGAGCACGAGCGGGTTAATCTCCTCTCGGATTTCCGTTGCTTTCCTTTCCGCTCTTCTCGCGACCGTCCGGGCGGCGTGCAAAGAAGCAGCAGCCTCCGTGCCGCCGGGCAAGATGAATTTTTTCAACGGCGGAAGTTCCTCGCTCCACGCGTCAATCCACGTCTCCAGAAAGGCAAGATGGTCGTCGTTAATCGGCCAATGCACCTTTTTTCCCGAAGGTGTGGACAACTCCGCTCCGGCGTGAAACAAAAGCGTCTGAACTTGGTGAAATACGTCGAGGAACTGCTTCCGTTCGGGAAAAGCTTGCTCAGGAATGCGGCTTAAAGCGACACCGATCATCGAATTGGTTTCATCGCACGTTCCGTAAGCTTCGACGCGTACATCGGATTTCGGAACCCGTTTTCCATATAAAAGGGATGTCGTCCCCTTGTCTCCGGATTTCGTGTAAATTTTCATCATTAATACCCCCGATCGTAATCGATAACGTTCCAGAAATCGCTGCCCTTCGAAAGATAGACCTTTAAGTTATGTTCGAAAATTTCAAAAGCACGGTGCTGATACATCGGCGTCGTTGCCGACAAATGCGGCGAGATCGTTACCTGTTCCATATCCCAAAATGGATGGCGGGCCGGAAGCGGTTCCGTTTCGAAAACATCGAGGACGGCATGAGCGATTTCCCCATCGCGAAGAGCCTTCTCCAAGTCTTTTTCGTTGATCGTCCGGCCGCGGCCGATGTTCATGAACACGGCATCATTTTTCATCGTTTGAAAATGTTCGTATTGTAAAAATTGATGCGTCTGCTCGGTATGCGGAAGTACGGAAACGACGAAATCCGCTTCTTTCAGACCGTCTTTCACATCGTCGTTCTTGTACGTACGGTCAAAAAATTCCACCGCACGGCCGTCGCGGTTGACCCCGATCGTCGTCATCCGAAAAGCTTTTGCGAGTCGGGCAATTTCGCTCCCGATGGCTCCCGTGCCAATGACAGCTAACGTTTTTCCCGTGATCTCACCCATTTTTATTTTATCATCCCAAACGTGCTGCCGTTCATTCTCATACCACGTTTTTGCCTTTTTCACCGTTTGAATAAACATACCGATCGCGTATTCCGCCATCGGAATTTTATGAATGCCTCGCGCATTCGTCAGCATGATGCCCTTTTCTTTCAACGCTGGCAACGGCATTTCATCAATGCCTGCCGAGATCACCATGACCCATCTCAGTTTCGTTGCCTTCTCAAGCAGCACACCGTTCAAGTCTTCCCCGTATGTAATCAAAATATCGGCGTCGGCCAGTTCCGGTTCCGCTGCTTCCATTGACTGATGAAAAGAAAAATCGACGTCCGGGTATGTTTCCTTCATCCGCTTCTGAATGGAACGGCGAATTTGCCCTGAAGAGAGCACAAGCATCCGGTCACCTTCTTTCTTATGTATGAAAGATGCACGGGCTCGCCGAGCCCGTACACCGGGAAAAGAGGAGGTATGCTGTATTGTATGCCGCCAACCGGCGCCCGTATGGCCGGATATCTTTAGGCAAGCTCCTCTTTAATGAAGGAAAGAGCTTCATCCACATGTTCCTTCACCTTCACTTTGCGCCATTCTTTGGCGACATTTCCTTCCTTGTCAATGACAAAAGTGGAACGTTCGATTCCCATGTATTCTTTCCCGAAATTGTTCTTCAACTTCCAGACGCCGTACTTTTCAGCGACCTCATGATCTTCGTCGGCCAACAACGTGAACGGCAAGTCGTATTTGTCAATGAATTTCTCGTGGCTTGCAACCGGATCGGGACTGACGCCGAGAATGACGGTGTCGAGATTTTCGAATTCTCCGTGACGATCCCTGAAATCACATGCTTCCGTCGTGCATCCCGGCGTATCATCCTTCGGGTAAAAATAAAGCACGACATGTTTCCCTTTGAAATCCGAAAGCGATACTTTCTCACCGTTACTGGCCGGCAATGTGAAATCCGGCGCCTTTTGACCTGTTTCAACACTCATTGTCAAGTAACCTCCTTAATGAATAGAAATGACGATTTTTCCAAATTGCTCAGCTTCCTGCAAACGCTTGAACGCGTCATGAATAGTTTGCAATTCAAATGTTCGGTCGATGATCGGCTTTATGTCGTGCCGTTCCACGAAATCAAGCATCTCGTGAAATTCTTCGGCGCTGCCCATCGTCGACCCGAGTAAATTGTACTGACCGTAAAAAAATTCACGCAAATTCAACGACACTTGATCACCTGCGCTCGCACCAAAGACGACCATTGTACCTCCCGGCTCAAGTACATCCAAAGAACGTTGGAACGTCGCCGCCCCGACACTATCAATGACTAATGCAACCGTCTCCTCTTTCAAGGCTTCGCACCAGTCTTCATCATTATGCAAACAAATGTCGGCGCCGATCCGGCGCGCGGCTTGCAGTTTCTCCTCGCTGCGCGAGCTGACAACAACTTTCGCGCCGGCCGCTTTTCCCATTTGCAGCAAGAAAGTAGCCACGCCGCTGCCGATTCCCGGGATAAATACGGTTTGCCCCGCTGCCAGTTTCCCCCTCGTAAACAAGGCGCGGTAAGCGGTGAGCGCACCGAGCGGCAGCACGCCGGCTTCTTCCCACGATAACGAGGCCGGTTTAGCGACTACATTTTTCGCCGGCACGATGACGGATTCGGCAAAGGTGCCATCATCCGGCAGTCCGAGAATTTCAAAGCCTTTCGGCGGGGCAGGAGCATTGTTCGGCCATCCAAGGCCGGGATTGATAATGACTTCCGTGCCTGCTGTAACGGATTCAACGCCTTCACCGATTTCTTCGACGATGCCGGCGCCGTCGGAGCCGAGGACCACCGGGGGATCTTCCGGTTTATGACGATTCGGAACAAACAAATCACGGTGATTGAGCCCTGCTGTCTTAAGGCGCACTTTCACCTCGCCGATTCCCGGTTTTCGATCTTCGACTTCCGCCGCACGTACACCGTCCATTCCCGACTTTCCGTGATGAACCACCGCCTTCATTCCATTCCCTCCTTCGTTAGTCAATGTCTTTGATTCCTATGCTATACTGTCAATAGAAAATGCACAAGCCACGCGCGTTAGGAGAGCATCCATGTTTAACTTCGATAAGCTTGCCAAACGGTTAAAAAATCATGAACGCAACATTCTCGGCCACGAAACCGCCGTTCGGTCGGCCGTCTTGATCCCGCTTGTCAAAAAAAACGGTGAATGGCACGTACTGTTCGAAGTCCGTTCGCAGCTCTTGAAGCGACAGCCGGGTGAAATCTGTTTTCCGGGCGGAAAGGTGGAGAAAGAAGAAAGCGACGCGGCTGCGGCCGTGCGAGAAACTTGCGAGGAGTTACGCATCCAGCCGGCAGCGTTGGAAGTGCTCGGCTCGCTTGACATTCTCGTGCAGTCCCCCTTCTTTTTCGTTTATCCTTACGTCGGCGTTATCGAAGACCCCGCGGAAATTGATCCGAACGAAGAAGTCGAAGAAGTGTTCACCGTCCCAATATCCTGGCTGGCCGAACAAGAACCCGAACTGCATTACCTTGAGATGAAAATAGAACCCGATCAAAATTTTCCGTTTGACTTGATCCCGAACGGAGAAAATTACAACTGGCGCCGGCAACGAAAACCGGAATACTTTTACCGATATGGAGATTACGTCATCTGGGGGCTGACCGCCCGCATTCTTGTTCATTTTCTGAATCTGGCAAACCAATAACCATACAGAAACGTTTGGGAAACCTAGAGGATTACCCCCGGAATGACTGAACGATCTCCTATTCCATTAATGTAGAAAGTTTTCAGTTAAAGGGCCGTCTCGGCTGGATTCCCCACTTCATTCCATTTTTTCTGATCCCCTTCTGCAATTCAGTCATCGCCCCCGTGAACCATCCTTCTTTCTTCTTTAGACGAATGTAACTTTCGTGCAAACGCACCATCCGCGAACCCTTGCATCTGTTCCCATATTGTCTCTCATGATACACTGATAGCGGGAAACCATGACGAAGATCGGGGGTACGATTATGAATTTTGCAAAATCTGAAGCTCTATATGCGGAAGCACAAGAATATATCGTCGGCGGCGTCAACAGTCCTTCGCGTGCCTACAAAGGAGTCGGCGGCGGTACGCCGGTATTTATGGAAAAAGCAAAAGGCGCTTATTTCTGGGACGCGGACGGGAATCGTTACATCGATTATCTTGCCGCATACGGGCCGATCATTACCGGACATGCCCATCCTCATATTACAGAAGCGATTCAAACAGCGGCAGAAAACGGGGTGCTTTACGGCACACCTACGGCGTTGGAGAGCAAGTTCGCGCGCATGCTGAGCGAAGCGATTCCTTCATTGGAAAAAATGCGTTTTGTAAACTCCGGTACGGAAGCCGTGATGACGACGATCCGAGTGGCCCGTGCCTATACCGGCAGAGAGAAAATATTAAAATTTGCCGGGTGTTACCACGGGCATTCTGACCTTGTCCTCGTTGCCGCTGGTTCCGGCCCGTCGACGCTCGGCACGCCGGATTCGGCCGGGGTCACAAAAAACACCGCAGAGGAAGTGATTACGATTCCGTTCAACGACCCGGCGGCTTTAAAAGCGGCGATGGAACGCTGGGGCGACGAAATTGCCGCGGTCCTCGTCGAACCGATCGTCGGCAATTTCGGCATCGTTGAGCCGGAAGACGGCTTCCTTGAAGCGGTAAACGAAACCGCGCACGAAGCGGGAGCGCTCGTCATTTATGACGAGGTAATCACCGCGTTTCGCTTTATGTACGGCGGCGCGCAAAACTTGCTCGGGGTTGAGCCGGACATGACGGCGCTCGGCAAAATTATCGGCGGCGGGCTGCCGATCGGCGCGTACGGCGGCAAGCAGGAAATCATGGAGCAAGTGGCGCCGCTCGGGCCGGCATACCAGGCTGGAACGATGGCGGGGAACCCGGCGTCGATTTCGGCCGGCATTGCCTGCCTCGAGGTGCTGCGCGAAGAAGGCGTTTACGAAACGTTCGAGCGGCTCGGGAGCAAGCTGGAAGAAGGGATTCGTGACGCAGCGAAAAAACACGGCGTGCCGGCAGCAATCAATCGCCTGAAAGGGGCGTTGACGGTTTACTTTACGAGGGAAAAGGTAAAAGATTACGAGGGTGCCGAGCGCAGCGACGGCCAGCAGTTCGCCTCCTTTTTTCATCATATGTTGAGGCGGGGCATAAATTTGGCGCCCTCGAAGTATGAAGCATGGTTCTTGACGACGGCACATACCGAACAAGATATTGAAACGACCATAACCGCCGTTGATGAGAGCTTTGCCGCGATGACAAAAGATTGAGGAAAGGAAATACATTGCGAACATGAAACTTGGTGCACGTTTATTGAAAACGGGAGCGGCCATTGCCGTCTCGCTCTGGATTGCCTCGGCTCTCGGCCTCGAACCTCCCGCCTATGCGGCGATCGCGGCCATTGCCGCGATCCAGCCTTCCATTTACAAATCTTATCAATCGATCGTGACCAACGTCCGCGGAAGCTTAATCGGCGCCGTGGTCGCCTCACTGTTTTATTTTTTGGTCGGCAATACTCCGTTCATCATCGGACTCGTCGTCGTCATCGTCATGGCGGTGCAGTTGAAATTCAAAACGGACAGTTCGATCACGCTTCCTGCCGTCACTGTCATTGCGATCATGGCTGGCACTCCGACCGGTCACTTTCTCGTATATGCATTTAAGCGGCTTTCGTTAGCGCTTGTCGGAGCTGGTTCGTCTTTTGCTGTCAACCTTTTGTTCGGTCCGCCGAAATTCGAAGTTCGGCTGTTCCGTCAAATCGTCCATAACAGCGAAGAAATCATCAAGTCGCTTCGACTAATTTCACGTCACGAAACTTCCGATGCCGTATTGAAAGAAGACTTGCACATCTTTCGCGAAAACCGGCAGAAAGCCGAACAGCTTTATGATCTTTTCAAAGAAGAAAGGACGCTCCGCCCAAAGCAGCAAATTGGAAAGGGGAGAAAACTCGTCCTGTTCCGACAAATGATTCAAAGCAATCAATTGGCGCTCGAAGTGTTGCGCAGCCTCCATCATAACGAAAATGATTTTCGCCGCGCTCCTGACGTGTTGCGCTTGCAAATTCGCGAACAATTGGAATGCTTGATCAACTTTCACGAACAACTGCTGTTAAAGTTTTCAGGCAAGACGCGTACCGATGTACCGACGGAATTGACCGGATTGATGGATGAAAATCGCTCTTCCTTATCAGGAACGTTTATGGCTTATTACGAAAAGGAGCAAGAAAAGGAGAGACATTGGCTTCATCTGTTTCCCGTAGTCGCGTCGATCATTGAATATCAGGACCATTTGAATCATCTCGACAAACTGATCGACCCGTTCGTCAATTACCATAAAGAAGCCGATGCGGCCGATTGGCAGGCGATGCAATGAAAAACCCGTCCTCATTTTGGACGGGTTTTCGTGTTAGTTTTTCATTCTCGGATCGAGCGCGTCTCGCAACCCGTCCCCGATCAAGTTAAAGCCAAGAACCGTCAACATGATCGACAAACCTGGAAAAATAACGGTCCACGGGGCTTGCTCGATGTATTTCGAAGCGTCGGCAAGCATTGCCCCCCACTCCGGATGCGGAGGTTGCGCGCCGAGCCCGAGAAAGCCGAGCGCTGCGGCATCAAGAATCGCCGTACCGATGCCGAGCGTAGCTTGTACGATGATCGGCGCGAAACTATTCGGCAAGATGTGATGAAACAAGATGCGGGAATCTTTCATTCCGATCGACCGCGCCGCCATTACGAATTCTTCTTGTTTCAGGCTGAGCACGCGCGATCGAATCAAGCGGCCGAATCGCGGAATATTGATCGTCGCGATCGCGATCAATGCGTTTTGCAAGGATGGACCGAGAACGGAAACTATCCCGATCGCCAGCAAAATACTCGGAAACGCCAGAATAATATCGAAGATTCGCGAGATCAACGTATCGACGAATCCCCCGTAAAAACCGGCGATGATTCCAAGAAGGGAACCGGAGACGATCGAACCGAGTACGGAGAAGAAACCGACCCAAAGCGAGATTCGGGCTCCGTAAACAATACGATCGAAAATGTCCCTGCCGAAATCGTCAGTTCCGAGCCAATGTTCCGCGGACGGGGCTTGTAATCGATCTGCCAATTGTTGATTGTTGAATCCATCAGGCGCAATGACTCCGGCGAAAACGGCCATCAGAATGAAGAATGCGATGATAATCGAACCGGTCATCGCTAACTTGTTTTTCTTGAAGCTTTTCCAAATTTCCTGAATCGGGGAGATGACTTTTTCTTCCGCTTCCGCAGGAGGAATCGGATCTTTTTGTTGCGCTGTCACTTCTGTCTGAACCAATGGATTTCCTCCTCTTCCACTACTTGTACTTGATTCTCGGGTCGATGGCGGCATAAAGCAAATCAACGATTAAATTGATGAGCACGAAAATCGTCGCGATCACCAATATGCCGGATTGAATGACCGTATAATCTCTCGCTGTAATCGCATCGTATATATACGTCCCGATTCCCGGCCAACCGAAAATCGTTTCCGTCAAAATCGCCCCGCCGAGCAGCAACCCCGATTGCAGGCCGATGGTCGTCAACACCGGAATAAACGCGTTCTTCAATGAATGCTTGTAAACCACCCAAAACATTTTGACGCCTTTCGCCCTCGCCGTCCGAACGTAATCGGAGCGCATAACTTCCAGCATGCTCGATCTTGTCATTCGGGCGATGATCGCCATAGGAATCGTTGCAAGGGCTACACCAGGCAAAATCAAATGTTTCACCACGCCCCAAAATTGTTTCAAGTCACCGCGTATGAGCGTATCGATTAAATAAAAATGCGTAATCGGATCAATCGGATGACGGATGCTCGTCCGGCCGACGGACGGAAGCCAATGCAATTTCAACGCAAAAACGAGTTTTTCCATATCGCCGAGCCAAAAAATCGGCATGGATATGCCCACCAAAGCAATGACCATGGCGATATAGTCAAACCAGGAGTTTTGAAACCAGGCGCTGATGATGCCGGCATTAATGCCGACTACGACAGCAATGACCATCGCAAAAAAGGACAATTCCGCAGTCGCGGCCAAATGCCCCCATATTTCTTGATTGATCGGTTCTCGTCTTTTCAGGGATTCACCGAGATCTCCGTGCAACAAATCTCCGATGTACTGAAAATATTGAATGTACCATGCTTGATCAAGTCCGAGTGCATGCCGCAGCTTGCGAATTGCGCTCTCGGTAGCCTGCTGACCCAAAATAACTTGAGCGGGATCGCCGGGGATCATTCGTATCAAAAAAAACACGATGAGCGACATTCCGATTAACACGGGAATCAGCATGAAGATACGGCGGATCGAATAAGCAAACATAGATGTTCTCACCTCTTCATTTACAGTAGACGCCTTGATGTAAGAAGGGGAGTGCTAGGACTCCCCCGTTCATTTCTTATTCAAAATACACGAACGACAAGCGGTCAGACCCTGTCGGATGCGGCTTGAAGTTCTTCAAGCTTGCTTTGCCCGCCAATGCCGGCGTCGAGTGAACGATCGGCACCCAAGGCGGATTTTTGTGAATGATTTCTTGGGCTTGCTTGTAAAGCTGGATCCGCTTTTGCTGATCCGTTGTTTTTTGCGCCTCAACGAGAAGTTCATCCAACTGCTTATTGCTGTAACGGGTGAAATTGTTTCCGCCAATGCTGTCGGAAGAAAGTAAGGTATACAGAACATTATCGGCGTCACCGTTATCCGAAGTCCAACCGAGCAAGAATGCATCGGCTTCTCCCTTTTGGGCTTTTTCCAAATAGGTCGCCCAATCGTAAGAGACGATTTTTGCGTCAATGCCGACTTTCTTTAAGTCCGATTGAATCGCGACGGCGATTTTCTTACCGTCCGGCATGTACGGACGCGGAACCGGCATCGCCCAAAGTTCCATTTTAAATCCGTCCGGATAACCGGCTTCTTTCAATAGCTGTTTTGCCTTTTCCGGATCATAAGTGTATGGCTTAAGGTCGCCGTTGAAAGCTTCGAAAACCGGAGGCAGCGGACTAACAGCCACTTTTGCCTTCTCCGAATAGAAAGCTTCGACGATCTCTTTCTTGTTGATCGCATAGTTCATGGCCAGACGAACCTTCTTGTTGTCGAACGGTTTTCTCGTGACAGTCATCCCGAGGTAGCCGATGTTCATCGACGGGCGCAAGAACACTTGCAAGTCCTTATCGTTTTCAACCGTTTGAATTTCGTTCGGATTCAAGCCTTCCATCAAGTCGATTTCGCCGTTCTGCAATGCCGTGAGGCGGGCATGGTTGTCGGAAATGACTTTGTAAATGACAGTGTTAAGTTTCGGATATCCGTCTTTCCAATAATTTTCGTTTTTCTTGATCGTAATCGTATTGTTCGGCTTCCATTCGACAAACTTGAACGGTCCTGTACCGACCGGGTGCTTGCCGAAGTCCTCGCCCCATTTTTCCACGGCTTTCGGGCTGGCGATCGCAAACGGCGACATCGCCAAATCTTTCAAGAACGGCGCCAAAGGACGTTTCAAAGTAAATTTAACCGTGTAGTCGTCGACTGCCTCTACGTTGGCGATGACACTCTTGTCTTTGTAACCGCCGAACATCGAAGGATAATAAGCGAATTTGCCTTCCCCGTTTTTCCAACGCTTAAAGTTGAACACGACAGCGTCGGCGTTAAAGTCGGTTCCATCCTGGAACTTGATGCCTTTCTTCAGATGAAACGTGTACGTCAAACCGTCTTCGGAAATCTTCCAGTCTTTAGCTAAACCGGTATCAACGATTTCTGTGTTTTGTTTGTCGTAATTGAAATTGACAAGCGTTTCGAAAATGTTTTTCGTAACCATGAAAGATTCGCCGTCGGTTGCCTTTGCGGGATCAAGCGTAACCGAGTCGGAGCCGCGTCCAAATACGAGAACGTCTTGAGTGCTTCCTCCATCGCCGCTTCCGGAACCGGAATTGTTGTTGCCTTCCGAGCTCGAATCTCCGGACTGGTCAGATCCGCCGCAGCCGGCGAGCACGAGGGACAACGCCATGAAAATCGTTACAAGTAACCCAAATGCTTTTTTCAAAATGTTTCGCCTCCTGAAAATTTAGTTAATATCGGATGATGAAGATTCGTTAAACAAATGACAAGCGACATAATGTCCCGGTTCATCCTCTTTCCATTCGGGCTGTACCGATCTGCATATATCCATCGCTTTCGGACAGCGTGTATGGAAAGCGCAGCCTTTCGGTGGATCGGCGGGACTCGGCACATCTCCTTCAAGAATGGTTCGATTGGATTCGTGATCCGGGTCGGGGATCGGAACGGCCGACAACAACGCCTGCGTATAAGGGTGTTTCGGATGATCATACAGCTTTTCACTGTCCGCCATTTCGACGAGCCTGCCAAGATACATGACACCAACCCTGTCGCTGATGTGCCTGACGACTCCAAGATCATGCGCGATAAAAATATAAGTAAGATCAAATTCTGATTGCAAATCTTTCAACAAATTAAGAACTTGCGATTGTATCGACACGTCAAGCGCCGAAACCGGTTCGTCGGCGATGATGAGTTTCGGTCTCACCGCCAAAGCGCGCGCGATGCCAATACGCTGACGTTGCCCTCCGCTGAACTGGTGAGGATACCGTTTTGCGTGGTAACTGCTCAACCCTACTGTTTCAAGCAGCTCAACGACTTTCTTCTTGCGTTCTTTTGCATTCCCGATTCCGTGGACCTTCAACGGTTCTTCAATGATTTTCTCAACCGTATGGCGCGGATTTAACGACGCGAACGGGTCCTGGAAAACCATTTGAATGTCCCGGCGGATTTTCCTCATTTGCTCTTTCGACAAATCCGTCAACGACACTTCGTTAAAAACGATTGAACCGTCGCTCGGTTCGATTAGCCTCAGCAACATTCTGCCGGTTGTCGATTTCCCGCAGCCGGATTCACCGACGAGTCCAAGCGTTTCCCCTTTTCGCAATGAAAAGGAAACGCCGTCGACCGCTTTCACGTCGCCGATCTTTCGACCGAAGACACCGCCCGTAATCGGAAAATATTTCTTCAGATCGTCAACTTTCAACAGCGTCTCGCTCATTTGTCGGCTCCTTTCTCTCTTCGTGAAGGAAACAACGCACCTTATGCCCGTCTTCAGTCGTGAGCAGCTCGGGGTCCTTATCTCTGCACCGGTCGAAGGCGTATTCACATCTCGGCGCGAAATGACATCCTTGTTTCAAAGTTCCGGGCTTTGGAACGTTGCCGGGAATCGAATACAGTCGGTCACGCCTGTCTCGCATGTCGGGTACCGAGCGAATAAGCCCTTCCGTGTACGGGTGCTGCGGGTTTTTGAAAATCGTCGCGGTCGTGCCTTCTTCGACGATTTTTCCGGAATACATGACAACAATGCGGTCGCACACTTCTGCGACCACTCCGAGATCATGTGTAATCAACACAATCGAAGTATCCATTTCCCGGTTCAGACGCTTCATTAAATCGAGAATTTGCGCCTGAATCGTTACGTCCAAAGCGGTCGTCGGTTCGTCCGCAATAAGCACTTCGGGTTCGCAAGCCATCGCCATTGCAATCATGACTCGCTGACGCATCCCGCCGGATAGTTGATGCGGATATTCGTCGACAAGCTGTTCCGCCCGCGGCATGCCGACCAATTTTAAAATATCGACGGCTTTCTTTCTCGCTTCCTTTTTTGAAACCTTCTTATGTAGCCGAATTCCTTCGATCAACTGATCGCCGATGGTAAACACCGGATTCAACGAAGTCATCGGCTCCTGAAAGATCATCGCGATTTCGTTGCCGCGGATTTGTCGCATTCGCCGTTCGGAGGCTTTCGTCAAATCTTCGCCCTTGAACAGGATTTCGCCGCCGACGATCTTACCTGGAGGCGATGGGACGAGTCCCATGATCGACAACGACGTCACACTCTTCCCGCAGCCCGATTCTCCGACTATTCCGAGAATTTCGCCTGGCTTCACGTAAAAATCAATATTATTGACGGCGGGAATCTCCCCGTCATCCGTGAAAAACGATGTTCGAAGACCTTTCACATCGAGAACCGAATCGGTCATTCTGTCACCCCTTTCCCAAGTTGTAATGATCTCTGATGCGGGCAGGCAGGCATATTCACACAACTACCAATTTTATGCCTGTTTTATATTATTACATTGTTTTTACGCATTGACAATAACTAAAATTTACAACTGGGACAATAAAGATAATATTAATACAATTGCGCGAACAAAAAAAGTGAGGACGCCCTCACTTTTCCAATTAGATGTCGAGTTGTTGCACTTGAAACAACTGATAATAACTCCCTTTACGGCTCATTAATTTTTGATGAGTTCCGATTTCGGTTATTTGCCCGTTTTCGATCACGACGATGCGATCGGCATGCGTTATCGTGGACAGTCGATGTGCGACAATGAAAGTCGTTCGGTTTCTCGCCAAATCTTCAAGCGCTTCCTGAATCAAATGCTCGCTTTCCAAATCGAGGGCAGACGTCGCTTCGTCCAGAATGAGGATCGGCGGATTTTTCAAAAACACCCGGGCAATCGCTACTCGTTGTTTTTGACCACCCGATAATTTAACGCCGCGTTCGCCGACTTTCGTTTCATAGCCGTTCGGTAATTTCATGATAAATTCGTGTGCATTCGCCGCTTTCGCTGCTTTCATAACGTCTTCGTCGGTCGCGTTTGGATTTCCCATTTTGATGTTGTCTTTCACTGTTTCACTGAACAAGATATTATCTTGCAGCACGATCCCAATTTTGTCACGAAGACTGCGCACTTTCAACAAACGCAAATCGTGGCCGTCGAGCAGAATCCTCCCCCCGGTGACGTCGTAAAAGCGGGGTATTAAATTCACGAGCGAAGTTTTCCCCCCGCCGCTCATGCCGACAAGGGCAATTGTTTCCCCCGCACGAACGTTGAGCGAAACGTCTTTCAGAACTTCGTTTTCCTCGTCATTGTACTTGAAAGAGACATGATCAAAAGTAACGTCACCCTTCACAAAATCTAGCGATTTCGCGCTTTTTGCGTCTTTGATATCGTAACGAACGTCGGAAAATTCAAAAATCCGATCCATCGAGGCCAACGACTGCATGAGAGCGGTCGAAGATGTCATGATCCGCCTCAGCGGACTGTAAACCCTTTCCATATACCCAAAAAAAGCCACCATTGTGCCGATCGTCAAGTCACCGGTCAACACAAAATAAGCTGAAATTGAAATGACGACGAGCGGAGCGAGGTCGGTAATCGTATTCACGGACGCATGCGTTTTTGCATTCCACGACGTTTGTACAAGCGCTTTGTCTAAAAAGTTGCCATTCCTTTTGTCAAATTGCGTCTGCTCGAAATCTTCGAGAGCAAAACTGCGAATGACGTTCATGCCTTCCACCCGTTCATGAAGATGTCCTTGCACTTCAGCGAGCGCTTGAGAGCGATCCCGCGTCAACTTTCGCAAACGTCCGAAAAAATATTTCACGGAGATGCCATATAACGGGAATAAAATAACGGCGGCAACCGTAAGCCAAACATTCATGAACAGCATGATCACGATGGCGATCGAAATCGTGAACAAGTCGAGCCAGATGTTCATCAATCCGGTCATTACGAAAGTTTTCGTTTGTTCCACGTCATTAATGACCCGTGAAATGACTTCGCCTACCTTCGTATTTGAGTAATATTTTAAGCTGAGTCGTTGGATATGGTCGAATAAATGCCGGCGAATGTCGTATAAGATTTTGTTGCCGGTCCATTGGGCATAATATTGCCGATAATATTCGATCGGCGGCCGCAGAACGACAAACACAAAAAAAGCGCCGCCCATCAACCAAAACAATCGGGTGAGCTTCGCGTGTTTTGTCAACTGATCCGCAGTAATGATGTCGTCAACGACATATTTTAAAATCAGCGGCAACATCAACGGAATGCCGAATTTCAAAATACCGAAAGCCATGGTAATCACGATTTGCTTCGTATACGGTCTTACAAATGTCATGTAACGTTTAATGCTTTCCATGCCGAGCCTCCTTGATGAAAACGAACCATCTTAGTGCGTGCCATTATGTTCGTTGTTGCAAAAATCGCTCATACCATTTCTCGACGAACTCCGCCTGAAAGGGGCCTTTGCGCCCGTGAATCCACGAAATCAGTTCATTGACGTGCGAGCGTAAGATGCGGTCGAGTTTCAACGGATAGTTCATCTTTTTTCGGTGAAGCGAATATTCATCTTCATCGAGCAGTTTGAATGTAAAATCGGGAAACACCTTCACGTCGAGGTCATAATCAATGTATTTCAAGGCTTCTTCATCCCAGGTGAACGGCGACCCGAGATTGCAATAATAGTGGGTTCCCGTTTCCCTAATCATGCAAATAATGTTGAACCATTTATGAGCACTGAAATAAACAATCGCGGGTTCCCTCGTTCGCCACATGCGGCCGTCAGCTTCGGTCACGAGGATTCGGTCGTTTCCTCCAATGACCGTTGAAGGCGTTCCCTTCAAAACAACCGTTTCTTCCCAAGTGCGATGAAGCGTTCCGTCATGTTTGTAGCTTTGAATTTCAATTCTGTCTCCCTTATGCGGAAACGCCATTGGCTCACCCCGATTCAGTCTTGTTTTATTATAACGCTTTGCCGGACAAAATTTAAAAGAAATGATTGCAATGGAAAAAGAACTCCCTGCCGATGCAGGGAGCTGTGGTATCGGTGATTCTTAAGATCTGCGTTGCTGCTCGTTTTGGCGAGACATCTGGTTTTGGCGTCTCACTTGCTGCGCATCCGTTTCCGTCGAAAATTCGGTTGTGCCGTATTCACGATTTACGGACATGCGGTTCGGATTTTGCTGAGCCTGTTGCTGTGAACGGGCATTTTGCGCACGAACCTGCTGAGCATTCGTTGCAGATTGGTTTTGTTGTTGACGGTTAGCCATCAATAATCACCTCCACAACTTTAATTTGCTCCGTTTGATCAAGGATTATGTACCTCGAAATACAGGTGTGCATGACGGCCGCAGCGAGGATTGAATGCCGCCAGGCAATGCGGGCAAACATAACCGCAGCCTTGATATTCAGCAATCGTCAAGCGGTGTCCGCAGCTTCCGCACAACACTGCTTTTTCCGAATCGGAACCGCTTGGCCAACGTTCCGCTCGGTGATCCGCACATGCCTCATGACATTCGTAGCACGGATAAAACGTACGACAACATGGAAATTTGATCGCAATGATGTCCTTTTCTGTATCATAATGCTCGCATCTAGTAAAGGCGTCGATGACTTTGCCTTTGACCTCAATCCCATGAATGTTCACGGCAATCCCCCGATCCGATATATTAAAAATTCGACCTCGATTGGCCGCCGTCGACGTTAATCGTTGCTCCGCTCACCCACGATGCCTTTTCGAAAGCAAGAAATTCAACAACGTCGGCAACTCCTTCCGGCCGTCCGAACCTTCCTCCAGGAATTTCATCCCGCACGAATTGCTTAATTTTCTCAAGTCGTTTCTATCAATTCCTGGTTGCATGAAGAATCGCTCCAGGAGCAATGCTTCCCGCACCCTTCGCTTTCATCACTCCCGCGGCACTCCTGGCGAAATCAACGGAACTGTAAAAGTTCAGTTCCATCGTTTCCTTGTAAACCGGAACGTCTATTCCGTGCTTCGATCCCTCTCGATCCTCCTGTGACGAGCACGCATTTTTTCGCAAGCCCCATGTCCATCGATTCACCTCTCCGTGATCATGCGAATAATTTTTTGATGCGATACTGGAAACGGGTATTTCTCTAACATTGAACTTCCGCAAAAGAGATGTCCCTCTTGTTGAACGGTTCCCTCCACGGTGCCCCGATAAACGGACATTTCCCATTTCAAATGCGAAAAAACGTGTTGAATGTTTCGCAAACGGTCATGAAGTTCAACTTTCAATTCATACATCTCGCACATCTTTTGCGCCAATTGGGCTTTTTTGTTCAAAGCGGTATCGACTTTGAACGCCGGAAATTCCCACATGCCCCCGAGCAACCCGGTTTCCGGCCGCCGCCGAATGAGCCATTCCCCGTTTTCGTTCTGAACCGCGGCAACGGCAATCGTTTCAACTTTCGGCGCTTTGCTCTTGCTTTTCACAGGAAGTTCCGCCTGACGATTTTCCTGAAAAGCTTGGCAATGCTGGCGAACCGGGCAAAGTAAACATTTCGGCGACTTCGGGGTACAAACGGTAGCCCCCAGTTCCATCAATCCTTGATTAAAAGCGGATGGATCGTCTTCAGGAATGATCGCTTTCACGACCTGCTCGAAGTACTTTCTCGTCTTTTGCTTCGCAATGTCATCCTCGACAAGCAACACCCGGGACAACACGCGCATGACATTGCCGTCGACAGCAGGCTCGGGCTTTCCAAAAGCTATGCTTAGAATCGCTCCGGCGGTATATGGTCCGATTCCTTTTATCGCCGAAATTTCATCCGCCTGATCGGGTACGCGAGAACCGTATTTGGCATGAACCTCTCTTACGCCGGCGTGTAAATTTCGCGCACGCGAATAGTATCCGAGCCCTTCCCAATGTTTGAGCACTTCTTCTTGATCGGCGTTGGCGAGTGATTCGATTGTCGGAAAACGAGTAATAAAACGGCGAAAATAGGGAATAACGGTATCAACCCGCGTTTGTTGCAGCATGATTTCGGATACCCATATTTTATAAGGATCTCGGTCTTCGCGCCAAGGCAGCGGCCGTTGTTGTTGATCGAACCACGAAGTCAACCGTTGGGCGAATTTATTTTTTTCGATCGTGTCGAAACCTTTTTTGTTCACTTCAGACGCCCCCGTTGTTAATATAAAAATAAACACGTGATAAACCTGTTCGTTACGGAAAGAATAAGGAGGACGTACAGCCCTATGGATACCGGTACCCATGTCGTGATGGGAGTCGGGTTAGGCGGACTGGCGATGCTCGATCCCGTCGTCGCCCACTCTCCGGCCGCCGAACAAACGGTGTTTGCTGCGACGTTGATCGGTTCGCTCGCACCCGATTTCGATACGATTTTCAAATTGAAGGATAATGCCGTATATATTAAGCAGCACCGTGGGTTTTCCCACTCATTGCCGGCCCTTCTGATCTGGTCGTTGTTGATCTGGGGAACATTGGTTTTGTTCAACCCCGTTCCTTCCGAGCTTCACCTTTGGTTATGGTCGCTGGCCGCGGTCTGCCTCCATGTGTTCGTTGATTTATTTAATGCCTACGGAACACAGGCATTGCGGCCGTTCTCACGGCGGTGGATTGCTTTCGGGATCATCAACATTTTCGACCCGGCGATCTTTTTTCTTCATGCCGCGGGCATCGCCTTTTGGGCGTTGGGTCTCTTTCCGCCCGGCCCTACGTTTTTGGCGGTTTACACCGTGCTTTTCTTTTATTATTTTTGGCGATACTTTGCCTACAAGCAAGTGCAGGAGCGCGTCATCTCGCAAGTTCCCGACGCCGAATACGTTAATTTGTCACCGACCATCCGTTGGACGCAATGGCATGCGTCCGCTAAGACGCCTGACGCTTTCTATGTGTTGCAAGTAAGCCGCAACGAAGCCGTTACGCTCGACCGATTTAAACCAAAACCTTTCTCGGAGATCCCGAAGCAAGTGCTTGAAGATGAAAACGTACGGGCGTTTCTTAATTTTTCGCCGATTTACATTTGGGATGAAACGGAATATCCCGATCTTCGCGAAATTCGACTTGTCGATTTAAGATACCGGAACAGAGCGGGACATTATCCTTTCGTCGCGATCGCGTTGCTTGACGAGCAAGACCATGTGGTGAGTTCGTTTACCGGCTGGGTTCACAGCGAGCGGAAGCTGCAAAAGAAACTGGAATTGCAAATGGACGTGAATTGAAGTTTCCACTAATTCTCGCGCATCGCCTCGCGCCATTCCTTCCATAATAAGAATACCGATTGAGGAAGGAGGTCACGCTTTCATGCGAAACAAAGCCAAGAACTTTCCCGATCGGATTTCATTATCCGGCGAACCGAGAGCAAAAGATGAATTTGCCTCGAAACGCGCAAACGGAACGACCAACACTCATCCGCGTGAACGGATGTTTGAATCGAATCGAACGCACCATCGGAAAGACTAATTCACAGTCCAACCCCTCTGTTGAAAGCAGGCGTTCATGCCTGCTTTTTCTTCAACAGCGAGATGGGAAATGCCTGCTTTGTTTTGCTCCCTTCTTTATAACCCCAGGCAAACGTGCCGTTCAAGTAATCGATCACAAAACGAGAACCTGGGTCTCCTTCGATCTCATACGTTTCTCCCGGTTGAAATTCGCTCGGATCCAACATATACGCCTTCGCCATCGTCATTTTCCTCTGAAGAACCGCAAATTCATTCACGATGCCGAGCCGTTCGGCTTTCCTTGCCTTTTCCGACAACTCCGCGATTTCATCTTTCAATTCTTGAACTGTCATTTCCGAATACCGTTTATCCATGCGCTTTCCTCCATAGCGAAACCATTCTCATTAAATTATCTTACAGCGCATGCCCATTTTCAATCCAAAACCTTTGCTTACGACTTCAACTGCCTTTGACGCCGCACGGAATGTACGGGAACTTCATCGATTGACCATCTATGTGCAATTAGGCGAATTAAAAAAAATTTACGGAAAGCCCAGATGCCTTCGAGCCTTCGATTCAATAACGAAATGAGCGCCCGCTGGAGCGCTCATTTCTTCATTTCATTATTATGGGTTAACTGTGATCCGTCCTTCAATCGATTGGTCGATCGGTTGCGGTTGATTTTCGATATAATGCACCGTCGCTTCGAGATCGATCGGACCGTACACGGCATTCGCGGCTTCGGTCAAAACCGTGTATCCGTCTCCCCCTTTGGCGAGAAACGCATTCGCGGCGATCGTGTAGGTTTCATCCATAAGAATCGGCGTTCCGTCAGGCAACGTAAGTTCAACGACTTTGTCGCCGACAGGTGCGTCGGGATCCCACGCATAATGAAAGCCGGAAATTTGCAGCATGCCGATCGCACCTTGCCATTGCTGCTCGAGCAATGCTTTCAATTGCGCACCAGTAATTTCTTTTTGAATCAACTGATTACCGAACGGTTGAATTGTGAACAAGTCTCCCCAAGTGATTTCGCCGGCTTCTAAATTATGGCGAATGCCTCCTTCGTTCATGACTGCAAAATCGGAGCCCATCGCCGCTCGGTGGGAGTCGGCAATCAAATCGCCGAGCGCGGATTCGCCTGCCGGTGACTGCTCTTCCGTAATGTCTTCGGCAGCAACACCGACAACGCGTTCCGTGTAGGTTTCGACTTTCTTTTTGTATCCTTCGACCATTTGCAAAATTTCCGGATCAGGCTGAACTCTTTCGTGGTCGGTTAAAACGATTTCGGCCGATTTAGCCGCGACATCCTTCGTTCGCGGATCAATTTTCAACTGGACGTCGGCAATCGATGTGCCGTACGAATACGTTTCAACGATTAGTTTATCGTCGACCACTGTATTGGTGTAATGATTGTTGTGACCCGCAAAAATGACATCGACGTCATCATTGATGCTGCGAGCGATTTCCGTTGCGCGTCCGCCGGGATTCGTGCCGTCGAGGTCCGAAGATGCAGATACGTGTGCAAGCACGACGATCGCATGGACACCTTTCTCATGAAGGGCGGCAACCGCTTGGTTGATCGCTTCGGCTTCGTCAATGAATTCCACACCGTCCGTTCCGCCCGGCGTGACGATTTTCGGAGTTTCCGTCGTGACCACGCCGATAAACCCAATCGGCATCCCGTTCACTTTTTTCACAAGATAAGGAGGCAAAATCGGTTGACCCGTTTCCTCATCAACCACATTCGCCAGCACGTACGGAAAATTCGCTCCTTCAAAATCACCCGTGAGCGGGCTGTATCCACCGTTAATCAAACGCAGCATTTCTTCGACGCCTTCATCAAATTCATGGTTGCCTGCAGTTCCGACGTCAAAACCGAGTTCATTCAAAATTTCGATCGTCGGCTCGTCCTGCATGAGCGCGGAAATCGGCGGGCTTGCGCCGACAGCATCGCCTGCATGCACAAGCAGCGTGTTTTTGTTTTGCTGTTCGAGTTTTTCCAAATAGGCGGCAAGATAAGCGGCACCGCCCACCTCTTTCCCGTCGATTTCCCGATACTTGTTCAGCTGTCCGTGAAAATCGTTAATGCCGAGCAGCTGCACCGGTATGTAACGATGCTTCCAATTGTCATTCGGATGATGACCGTTTCCCGCCGCAAAAGCCGGCAAGCTTGAGAAAACGAGCATCGTTGCGATGCACAACACAATCTTGCTGAAGTTCTTCATACGCTCTCTCCTCTACATTTTTTGTCGCATTTTAGTATAACAGAGGCGCATAAAGACTTTGGTAATGTTTTATAAAATAGGATGAAGGTCCCGCTTCAATCTTCAGATTGATATTCCCGAATGAACTTCTCAATCAGCCCGAAATCAAAGCCTTTTCGATATAAAAATTGCTTGATCTTCTGCTCGGCTTCCCAGCCATCAGCCGGTCCATACTTGCGCAGTGCCTTCTCCCCCTGCAGCACGAGCGCCTCCCATTCC
The DNA here is from genome assembly GCA_035700025.1 of Bacillales bacterium. Lineage (NCBI taxonomy): Bacteria > Bacillati > Bacillota > Bacilli > Caryophanales > Caryophanales bacterium. Next base: position 22,079 of record DASSOY010000062.1, read on the forward strand.
TGATCGGCGTCCTTCTCAAAAGCCGCCTCCCGCAGCGCCGCTTCGATCACCTCGCGGGAAAACCCATTCCCCGCGAGCGTCTGCGCAATCAGCCGCTTCGTCTCCGCCGTCGACTTCCGTCGATGGCTCCTCGCCCGCTTCTCCGCGAACCGCGCCGCCGCCTCCACTTGTTCTTCGAACGCGTAGTCGTGCGCCGCTCGCTCCGCGAGCTCCTCGCTCACGCCCTTCTTCGCCAGCTCGCGCTTGATCGCCTTCGGCCCTTTCGCCGACGTTCGTTTCCTACTGGAAACGAACGCCTTCGCGAACTCCGTATCGTCGATGAACCGGTTCTCTGCGAGACGCCGAACCACTTCATCAACGACTTCGCCGCTCACGTCCTTTTTTTGCAAATAATCGCGAATCTCCTGTTCCGTTCGCATCCGGTACGACAAGAAGCGCAGCGAACGGTTGTACGCCTTCTTAATCTCATCTTCGAAAAGGATCGATTTCATTTCCCGTTCATCGATTTCTTTTCCTTTCGAAAGCGCAAACGCCACAAGCACGTCCGCGCTGACGCCGAACGCGAACTCTTCGCCTTGCCCGCGATCCACATAAACATTGAAGCGTTCACTGTCCTTCTTCTGAGTCGTAATCCGCGTAATTTTCGCCATCGGGAACCACCTCGCTTCGTCATTAATCGTCATAGGTCTCTGCTGCCATTTTAACACAGCGAACAAATGATCGATTACCACATTCCCGTTTTTTTCGGTAAAATGAACGTATACGGAGGTGTTACAGGATGAAAAAGCAACCGATCGATCTCGGGCATCGCATCCATCTCATTGACGGCTATGACTTGAACATGCCCGGACGAACAGGCACTTATGTGATTCAAGAGGAACAGCTGACTCTCATCGAGACAGGGCCGAGCCCTTCTGTGCCGTACATATTGGCTGGTTTAAAAAATCTCGGGCTGGACCCGGCGGACGT